>JAJFLR010000031.1 GCA_021772565.1 Opitutales bacterium
AAAATGTTTAATTCAGCTCGCTATCAGCATGGTGAAGCCGTGCGGTTATCGGTATCGGTATCGAATGATCGATTGCGATACCGATAACCGTTTCACTGATACCGATAAATATCATTTTTTTAATTGTCCTAAGTAATTACAAAATAAAAAATTATATTATGGAAAAATTAAAAATGCATAGTCCTGATTTTACGGAAGAAAATATAGAAAAACTGGCGGCACTGTTCCCGAATTGTGTGACTGAGAGTGAAGAGTGTAACCACGAAAATCACGAAAAACACGAAAAGAAGATTTTAAAAAAGGCTATTGATTTCGATCTTCTCCGGCAGGAATTGTCAGGAACAATTGTCGAAGGCCCACAAGAACGTTATCACCTTAACTGGCCGGGCAAACGGGAAGCACTGCTTACGGCCAATGCACCGATTGCTAAAACTTTACGACCCTGCCGGAAAGAGAGTGTCGATTTTGATACCACACAGAATCTATTTATTGAAGGCGATAACCTCGATGCCTTGAAGCTCTTGCAGGAGACTTATCTGGGCAAAGTGAAAATGATCTATATAGATCCACCGTATAATACCGGTAAGGATTTTATTTATCGCGATAATTTTTCGGAATCTACTGAGGAATATTTATTGGAGTCAGGACAAAAGGATGAGGACGGAAATCGTTTGGTTGCCAATACTGATTCTAATGGTCGGTTTCATTCTGATTGGCTTTCCATGATGTATCCTCGTCTTAAACTTGCGAGGAATCTACTTAGAGATGATGGGGTTATTTTTATCAGTATTGATAGTGGAGAAGTGCATAATTTGAGGAAGATGTGCGATGAGGTTTTTGGTGTTGATAATTTTATATCTGATTTTATTTGGAAAAAAAGAACGGGGTCTAATGATTCTAAAAACATGGCTTCAATTGACCATGATTTTGTAATTGCTTATGGAAAATCTACAAGTGTGGTTTTAGAAGGGATCAAAAAAGATACTTCTAATTATAAAAATCCCAATAATGATCCAATGGGATCGTGGGTAAGAGGCGATCTTACTTGCAATAAAACTGCTTCAGAGCGCCCCAATCTATTTTATCCAATAACGGATCCTGAAACTGGAGTGACATATCAGTGCAATCCCAGCAGAGTTTGGGTATACGAACGGGTGCGAATGGCCCAAGCAATTTCAGAGGGTAAAATCATTTTCCCAAGTGATCCAAAAGGTACTCTGATGTACAAAAGGCACTTGTCCGAATTAAGGTCAACTATGCAACCTATTAGTTCATTATTAAAAACAAGGTTAAATACATTCGCAACTAAGGAAACAAGGGAATTATTAGAAGGACAGTATTTTGACTATCCCAAAGGTATACACTTAATAAGTATCTTGCTACAACAAGCTGCATTAAAACCAAACGACATTGTCCTCGACTTCTTCGCAGGCTCAGCAACCACTGCTCACGCTGTCATGCAACTAAACGTCGAGGATGGCGGCAATCGCAAGTTCATCATGGTTCAACTTCCAGAAGTATGTAATGAAAAATCAGAAGCATACAAAGCCGGTTACAAAACTATTGCTGAAATAAGCAAGGAACGCATACGTCGCGCCGGAAAGAAAATCAAGGAAGAGCTAACCACAAAAGACACGAAAAACACGAAAGAAGAACCGAATTTATTTACTAAAAAAGAAGCAGAAAATTTTCGTGATTTTTGTGGTTTTCGTGGTTCTGAAAAAGAATTAGATATCGGTTTCCGCGTCCTGAAGGTTGATTCATCCAACATGGCCGATGTCTATTATAAGCCAGATACCGTAAAACAGGATTTGATTTCGATGATGATCGACAATATCAAAGATGATCGATCATCTGAAGACCTTCTTTTTCAAGTGCTCCTCGATTGGGGAGTGGATTTAACACTACCAATTTCTAAAGAAACGATTTGTGTTAAAGGTGAAGGAGGAGAAAAAAGGAAGAAGGATGAGTTCGAGGTGTTCTTTGTCGATAGTAATGCTCTCGCGGCCTGCTTTGTAAAAGAGGGCGAAATTACCGAAGCATTCTGCAAGGAACTGGCCAAACGTGAACCACTAAGAGTAGTGTTTCGCGATGCAGGTTTTAAGGATGACAGTGTAAAGATCAATATCGAGCAGATTTTTAAACTCATGTCTCCACACACGGATATCAAAACGATATAATACAGCTTTAGATGAAACCTTATATTCCATTAAATTTACCGTTACAAGATTTAGACTATCAACGGTTGTTTGCCTTTGTTGGAGAAGCAAATGCAGAGCTTGCTCGTTATGACGGTATGTTGCAGGGGATTGTTAATCCATCCGTTATGCTTTCTCCATTGACGAATGAAGAGGCGGTACTTTCTTCTAAAATTGAAGGAACCCAGGCAACTGTAGATGAAGTTTTGGAACAAGAGGCAGGATTGATCAAAGAAGGAGAGAAGTATAATGATATTCAGGAAATTATTAACTATCGTAAGGCATTACGTTCAGCGAATCAGTATTTAAAAGATCAACCTATAAATTTATCCATTGTCAGGATGCTTCACAAAACTTTATTAAGTAGTGTTCGCGGTCAGGAAAAATTACCCGGCGATTTTCGTAAAGACCAAAACTGGATAGGAACTGCCGGTTGCACCATTGATCAAGCAACATATATTCCTCCAGGCCCCCTGCAATTACTGGATCATCTTGAGGCATGGCAATCTTATCTTGAATTTAATGATATAGATTTATTACTTCAAGTTGCAGTAGTTCATGCTCAGTTTGAGCTTTTACATCCCTTTAAAGATGGTAACGGCAGAATTGGCCGAATTCTGATTCCGCTTTTTCTTTACCAAAAAAAGAAACTTTCACAACCTATGTTTTACTTGAGTTCCTATTTGGAAAAACATCGGGATGAATATTATTTGCGACTGCAAAATATCTCTCGTGACGGTGATTGGAATGGCTGGATCGAATTTTTTTTAAAGGCTATAATTGAACAGTCAAAAGAGAATAGCCTAAAAGTAAAAGCGATTATGGAATTATATGATGAGATGAAGAAACGCATTCATGATGTTACTCATTCTCAGTATAGTATAAAAGTGTTGGATGCTATTTTCAATCGACCTATTTTTAAAACAACAGATTTTGTCGCTGAAACAGCTATTCATAAGCCAACTGCTATGGGATTACTTCGACAGCTTAAGAAAGTAGGAGTATTAAATGAGTTAAGGGCTGGAAGTGGTCGTCGTGCAGCAGTTCTTTGTTTTCCTGAGCTGGTTAATATAGCCGAAGGGAAAAAGATTATATGAAGTATTTAGCGTATCGTTCAATTACCACAAAACAATTAGTGTATCAAGAAAGTCTGTTGACGATACGCAAGCTACTTTGTGTATCGTCTATAATTCACAAAGTATTTTGTGTGTCGTTATTTATGTTCCATAATTCGCAAAGGAATAAAATTTGTTTATTTTGTGATTCTTCTGATTCAATAATTAAGAATTTTAATGAAACTTAACAAAAAAGAATCTTATTAGAAAACTCGACATTTAATCGGATTTCCCTAAACGTGAATCGCTATGGAGTGGTCTTCCTGAGTGCAGTATTCAATGACGACAGCGTGAAAATCAATGTTGAGCAGATTTTCAAACTCATGTCTCCGCACTCGGATATCAAAACCATTTAAGAAGAGAAACCACGAATGGACACGGATAGACACGATTTAGACATAAAAGCGGAAAATACTTTGCTGAAAGATATTCGACAGATTCTTTCACAAGCAAGATCGCTGACGGTAAGAAGTGTAAACTCTATGCAGGTGCTGTCTAACTATCTGATTGGGCGAAGACTTGTAGAGGAAGAGCAGAAAGGTCAAAAGCGTGCCGATTATGGAAAGGAAACACTAAAAAGCCTGTCTGCTGCTCTGACACATGAGTTTGGACGAGGATACTCGCAGACAAATCTTGAGTATATGCGGAAGTTTTATCGCACCTACTCTAATCACTTGAATGAAAAATCTCAGACACTGTTTGAGAAATCAAGTAGCGAAAAACCTCAGACACTGTTTGAGGAATATAATATAACTAAAATTTCGCAAACCATGTCTGCCATAATGCCTCTCAGTTGGTCACATTATCTCTTTTTAATGGGAATTTCGAATGAAGATGAACGTCGGTTTTATGAGCTTGAAGCGGCAACTGAAAACTGGTCACTACGTGAACTCAAAAGGCAATGCGGTTCAAGTCTATATGAAAGGCTCGCATTGAGTAGTGATAAACTTGGAGTAAAAGAGCTTTCTGCAAAGGGTCAGTTGGTCGAAACACATTCTGATCTTATGAAAGATCCGTATGTCCTCGAATTTTTGGGTTTGAACGAAAACAGCAAATATTCTGAAACCGATTTAGAAACTGCCATAATAGATAAATTAGAGCACTTCCTGTTAGAACTTGGTAAGGGATTTCTTTTTGAGGCTCGTCAGAAACGATTTACTTTTGATGAAGACCATTTTTTTGTTGATCTGGTATTTTATAATCGTCTGTTGCGCTGCTATGTGCTTATCGATTTGAAAATAGGTGAGCTAAAACATCAGGATCTGGGTCAGATGCAGATGTATGTGAATTATTTTGATCGATATGTTAAATTGGAAGATGAGCAGCCTACAATTGGCATTATCCTTTGTAAGAAAAAGAAGGATTCATTGGTAGAAATAACTCTTCCAAAAAATGCAAATATTCATGCGTCTAAATACCAGCTATACCTCCCTGATAAAGACGATCTAAAAAAACAGCTTGAAGAAGCACAACTGGATTGGAATGCACATCATGAGAAATAATATCAGTGTTTATATCTGTCCATCTGTGGTTACAATTAATCTGCGTTATTTGTGGATAAAAAAGGAGGCTTCAAATTGAAACTTAAGTTTAAAAAACAAGCCTATCAGACTCTTGCTGTGGATGCCGTGTTGGATTGTTTTAATGGCCAACCAAATACGGCGGGAATTGGCTATCGAATTGATCCGGGCACTGAAAAACAGACTGAGATGTTTGAATTTGGATTTAAAAACTCCGACTTGGTTTTAAACGATTTGCAACTACTTGAAAATATTCAGGTAGTACAGAGAAAACAAAATCTTCCTCAATCCAGCGCATTGGTAAAAACAAAAGTTTCGTCTATCAATCTGGATGTCGAGATGGAAACGGGTACCGGAAAAACCTATTGTTATATCAAAACGATTTTCGAGATGAATAAACGTTTTGGCTGGAGTAAGTTTATTGTTGTGGTTCCGAGTATTGCTATTCGAGAAGGTGTCTATAAGTCACTAAATATTACCGCAGAGCACTTTCAGGAACAGTATGGATTAAAGGCGAAGTTTTTTATATACAATTCAAGGCAGCTTCACAATTTGGAGAGTTATTCTTCGGATGCCGGTATCAATGTAATGGTGATTAATGTACAGGCCTTCAATGCACGAGGAAAAGATAACCGTAGAATCTATGACGAGCTGGATGACTTTCAAAGTCGAAGACCGATTGATGTCATAAAAGCAAATCGACCCATTCTGATTCTCGATGAACCGCAAAAAATGGAAGGAGGGAAAACATTAGATTCCCTAAAGGAATTCAATCCATTGTTGATTCTTAGATATTCTGCAACGCACAAAACGCAGCACAACAAAGTTCACCGTCTCGATGCTCTGGATGCCTATAACCAAAAGCTGGTCAAAAAAATTGCAGTGCGCGGTATATCGGTAAAAGGGCTCAGCGGTACCAATGCATATCTTTATCTGGAGTCTATCGAGATTTCAAAACAAAGTCCTGTTGCTCGGATCGAAATAGAGATCAAGCAAAAGAGCGGCAATATCGCCAGAAAAATCAGAAAACTGAACAAGGGCGCAAATCTATATGATCTTTCGGATGGGTTGGATCAGTATAAGGGGTTTGTTATTTCGGATATCAATGCAATAACTGATACCGTCAGTTTTACAAATGGGCTTGAACTTACAGCGGGAGAGGCCACTGGAGATGTCAATGAAACTACTTTGCGCCGTATCCAAATTCGTGAAGCCATTCGTGCGCATTTTGAAAAAGAACAGGTTTTGTTTCATAAGGGGATCAAAGTGCTCTCCTTATTTTTTATAGACGAAGTAGCAAAATATCGGGTTTATGATGAGACAGGTGAAGTGAGTGGAGAATATGCAAAAATATTTGAAGAAGAATACAGAGACTGTTTTAACGAACTAAGTTTATTGTTTAATCCTGACTATAGAAAATATTTGAACGAAATCGATGTATCAAAAACTCATAATGGTTACTTTTCAATTGATAAAAAATCCAGGCGGATGATAGATTCGCAAACCGGAAAAAAATCATCTGAGACAGATGATGTAGATGCTTATGATTTGATTTTAAAGGATAAAGAGCGTCTGTTGTCTTTCAATGAGCCAACACGTTTTATATTTTCGCATTCGGCGTTAAGAGAAGGTTGGGATAACCCCAATGTTTTTGTTATTTGCACTCTTAAACATAGTGACAATAAAATAACCCGCAGACAAGAAGTTGGACGCGGACTTCGTATTGCGGTAAACCAGTTTGGCGAGCGCCAGGATAATCCATCGATGGTACATCACACAAATGTTCTAACGGTTGTAGCCAGTGAGAGTTACAGAGATTTTGTTACAGCGCTTCAGCAGGATATAAGTGATTCTCTCACTGAAAGACCGCGTGCTGCAACTGAAGCCTACTTTAGCGGAAAAATAATTACTGTCGATGGCGATGCTATGGAAGTAACGCCTCAGATGGCCAAACAGATTTATAAATATTTGATTAAAAATGATTACACCGATGACAATGACAATATTGTTCAGAAATATTATGATGCAAAAAAAGATGAATCGCTTTCTCCTTTACCTGATGTTCTGAAACCTTATCAGGAACAGATTTTTCAATTGATTGATACAGTATACAGCGATGCGAATCTTCCACAAATTGAAAATGAACGTGGAGCTAAAACTATTCTGCTCAATGCTAATTTTGACAAAAAAGAGTTTAAGGAGATTTGGAGTCGTATCAATAAAAAGGCTGTTTTCGGTGTGCATTTTGACAGTTCAGAACTTATAGATAAGTGTGTGATCACATTGAACAATGAGTTGAAAGTCGCCCCATTGAAATACACGATTCAAAGAGGTGAACAAAGTGACAATATCACATACGACCAGATGAAATCAGGTGATAGCTTTGAAGTTAGTGAGACATCAACGGAGTATAATAAAATATCCATTCATTCAGCTGTAAAATATGATTTAGTAGGAAATATTTCTGAAGCAGTACAGTTAACCAGAAAAACAGTTTCTGAGATTTTAAGAAAAATTCAAAACCTCGTGTTTAATCAATTTAAAACCAACCCGGAAAACTTTATTTCAGAGAGTTCCAGATTGATTAATGAGCAAAAAGCTACAGTTATTATCGAGCATCTAACCTATGATGCCATATCTGAAACCCATGACATTGATATTTTTACGGATGCTCAAAGCAAACAGGAATTCAGCAAAGCCAGTGCGCCATTGAAGCGACATATCTATGACTACGTAATCACCGATTCAAAAATTGAACAAGAGTTTGTACAAGAACTCGATACCAGTGAAGAGGTAGTTGTTTATGCAAAACTTCCCAGAGGATTTTACATTCCAACACCTGTCGGTAATTACAATCCTGATTGGGCTATTTCTTTTAAGGAAGGGTCAGTAAAACATATCTATTTTGTTGCTGAAACAAAAGGTTCAATGTCGTCGATGGTGCTTAATGAAATTGAGAAAACCAAAATTGCATGCGCTCGGAAATTCTTTGATGATATTAATAAAAAATTTGATACTGAAAATGTAAAATATGATGTAGTGGACAGCTATGGGAAATTGATGGATCTGGTTGGAGTTCCATCATGATTTTTCTCATTTCCGATAAAAACAAATATAAATAAATAAATTTATTCCGGATCGCCTGATTGAAAATCAATAAGTTTTTACTCATCTTTTGATCGATAGAATTTTTACAATAAAATCCGTGGCTAAGATTTATTCTAACTGTTGATGCTTTTTATATTTCACACCACAAACAAATCCAAAGAACAATAATCCGAAAAATGCTGTGTAATGACTTGTCTCCGGAATAAAAATAAAATCAGTTGCAATTATGTTGCCTGATTGGATTGAGATTAGAAATGAACCATCGCCATCAATTGTGGTAATTCGCGAGTCAAAGTCCAAGTTTAAGAAAGTCCCGGTTATTGAATCTGCATTGAGAAGAGTGAATGTATCAGTGCCAATTGCACTGTTCTCGAAGCTGTTTATCATATCGATTTGCAATAGCCCATCGAGTGCTAAATCGCCGTTTATATTTAGAAAATCATATTCTGTTCCTTGACTGGTGCCGCCGATCTCAAAAATCCAATTTGCTGAATTGGTAGAATTTATATTTCCATTTATTGTAAGACTGCCTGCAGATAATCCGGGAGAAATTGTTCCTGCATTATTAAAATTTGTAGTATTAATTGTGAATGTACCAACCCCACTGATTGCACCCCCTGAATTATTATTAAAACTTGTTCCGGAAAGGGTAGCAGTGGAACCACTATCGAGAATTATATTTCCATTGTTATTAAAAATCCCACTCGTTTATGTGATAGTTGTAACCGTGTTTGGCTCAAATCGCATTAACCCACCGTTGTCAAAGTTTGCATTGAGTGATCGGGTTGAGCCGGAGCCTGTTTGAAAATTTATAGTTCCCTGATTATCTAAAATTCCGTTAGTTACATTTAAATTTGAGCTACGACTACTCGTTGTAGTTGTCAGATTAATCGTTCCATTATTAGTAAAACCATTTGCCGCTGTTGTTGTTGCAGAAGTGCTACTGATACCTTGTATGTCTAATGTCTGATCGGCCGCCTAATTTCCGCTATAGGCACTTGAGTTTCTCAATAGAAAAGTTCCGACTCCGGTCGACCCACTTCCTATATTAAGTGTGCTGGCATTTATGATCGGTGAATTGCCTGTTATGGTTCCGCCGTTAAAATCAAATGTAGCGCTAGTTATGGTAAAGGTTCCCTGGGTGTCTAACGTTCCTGCGGCTTGGGTAAATTTTTGACTTGACGAACTTATTGCCAACGTTGCTCCTGAGCCTATATCAAACGTGCCGTTATTAGTATAGACTCCGCTTGATTTGGCAAAAGTGACTGAAGTATTATCTTCTATATTGATAGTATTGTTATTTGTCAGACTGCCGCCGAGTGATCGGGTAGAGCCGGAACCTGTTAAAAAATTTAAGCTTCCATTATTGACCAAAGATCCATTGGTTAAGTTTAAATTTGCGCTTCTATTATTTACTGTTGTGGTCAAGTTTATCGTTCCTGAATTTGTGAAACTGTCAGCAGCCGTTAATGTTGACGATAATCCCGATATTCCTTGAATAGTTAAACTTGCACTTGAGTTAGATAGATCAACTTCACCCACTGAAACTGAACCACGACTAGTGACACTACTACTTGCAAGATCAATTGTTGCAGTATCGGCTGTTGAACTGGGTATGGAACTTGTCGCTGATCCGCCACTGCTCAGACTCCAGTTTGATAATCCAGTAGTGCCATTGGCATTAACATCTGACCATAAACCGGAACTAGGGAACCGCCAAAAATAATCGGTGGCATGAATATTTTTTATCTCTTTGCATATCTAGCTGAAGAGAATAATCTCTCGCAGAGGTTTCAATCGTAAGCTCAGCCGAACGGTGCAGAGTTTTATTCTTAATAAATTTATAATTTTGAGTCTTACAATCATTTGAGAATTTCCGAAATGTACTATTGATTATCAAAAAACTCAGTTGGAGCGTTTGCAGCTCTTCTGAAGCTAAAACTGTAGGGCTAGCTCGTACATGGAGGCTGTTGAAAAAATATTATAACTGGTATTACTACACTATTGTCATTGCGAGAAGCGAAGCGACGAAGCAATCCAGATCGTCGAATACAGATGGATTGTCGCACCATCGCGACGATGGCTCGCAATGACAAAAAAAAGGGGGGGGGGCCAGTGACTTTATTTCGCTAAATCAATCCCATCTTTGATCGCCTTCGTTGTCGTGCCAGAGCTTACGAGCGACGGTTGATCTGCGGCAAATAAAATATATTTCTTCGCTTTCTTCGTGTGCTTGGCGGTTGGTATCTTTTTCTAAAATCGGATTAACCGGTAAGATCGCTAAGTTTTTAGGACTTAAACTAAAAAAACCCGGGTAGCAACTTACTGAGGTTTTTTAGTTAAATGTTAAGATTCTCTTTACTTAATTATTTTTTGCTCGGGTTTTATTTCCCGGGCGACGGCGGTAGTAGGTCAACCCGAGGGCACCGAGGCCGAGAGCGGCAGCGTATTCAGATGGTTCGGGGACTGCGGTGACTGTGATGCCTGTCGATGCTGTGGATTCATACGATCCACCGAGTATAGTCAGAGTTTTTTCAGAGACATCCCAAGCGACGTTGACATAACCAAATTGGTTGTCCGCGGTTTTGAATCCGATTGCACCAGTCCGATCGACAGACCAGACACCAAGGGCGCCACCACCTAGACCTCGGTAGATGTAACCATGCCCGGGAGCTGTAGTCAAGGAGCCATCGACAATGTCGCCGGCTTCGTATAGTAGAGGGGAAGGTGAAGACGTGGTGGAGGTGGAGAAAAAAACGGCACCGGAGATGCCATCCAGAAAAACAGCCCCACTGACGTCGGAGGTTCCGAGGAAACGAAGTTTATCATAAGAGGAGTTAGGAGAGGAATCGAGGAGATAATTGACAAGATCTCCAGCGGAGCCACCGCCACCGGCGATAAAGGTGTCACCAATATTAGGCCCATCCAGATTAAGAACCTGTACGCTTGCAGAGCAAATCGCCGTTTGTCCCAGAACTCCTGACAATAAGGCCAAGCTCTGTGAACCCATCGAATATTTCTGCAATCTGTTCATTATCGGGTTCCGTTGTTTTGATGCAGTGGTCAGTTTTTTTGTATCTACTTTATTTATCATTATATTTATCCTTTCTATTCATTGTTATAATTCTCGAATGCCGTTGTGGCATTCGAGATCAAATTTTTTGAGAAGAATTCTCTTTGGAGTTCGGCGGCCCTCGGCGTGAGTTCAGTAGAACGCATGACGCCGCTCTTCGGACGAATTGAAAGCGTCGTGGAATGTGTGCGTAGACTCTGAAAAATTTATTCGAAATATTCCGTAACATCGAAAAGCGGTGCTGCAGCACCGCACTCCAAAGAAGCTGCGCTTCAAAGAAATACTATCAGGCCCTTTCGCGATGATCCCAATTTTAATCGGGAATGTCCTACAAATGCGAATTAACGCTTTTAAGCGGTTGCACCAGTCAAACAGAAAAAGTGACAACAGGTAGTTGTTAGTGAGTGGAGATGACATTAATCTTTTATCGTCCTCCTGACTTCTGTATTCTCTATTCTCTATTCTCTATTCTGAAATCTGAAATCTGAAATCTGAAATTATTCAATGTAGCTAAAGATATCATTCTTTACAAAAGTGTAACTATCGGAAGTTCATTTAAATAATGGTAAAATGTCAAGCGGTTCTTAGAATATTATTTAACACCTAAATTGAGCGATAAGGATAGACAAAAAAAGTTTCAACAGATTATTTTTTATTTTACATATTTTTTTACAGACCCCTTAGAAAAATACTCTTATCCTTTAAATACTTCAGTGATTTTCGTCTTCTTTCCACTTTTTGATAACGCTTTTTTAGCTATTTCCTGTTTTTTGTACATGCTTAAACCGACAGTTTTTGAAAGCCTCTGGTTTTTTTAATATCTCTAAGTCCGACAAGTTAATACACCTGTATTGGCGGTGGGTGCTGACTGCGTTCCCATAATTTTTCAAATTCCAACAGCTTCATTGTCCTCGCACTTACCTTGAGCTTTATCTCATGTCCTTCTCTCACTATTTTTGCTGCGATGTCAAATATCC
>JAJFLR010000032.1 GCA_021772565.1 Opitutales bacterium
GCTTTCACTGTGATAAAATTTTTGCCTTTGTCGGTTAGTCGCTCAAATTTCCTGTAACGTTCGTTTCCTCTAAATCGTTTGACTCTGATAATTGCTATGGTGCTCATTTCTCTGTCTGACTAACTCAAGAGACCGAACGTCCTGAATGAGCTACCACTTCAGTATCGTTCAATTTTAAGTTGATGTTCATGTCCTATTTATCGTTCAAATTTTCTGCGATGTAATGTGGTTAGTCTCCAGTCTTTTGTTCGGTAGGTCTGTGATCTTCATTCCTGCATAGACTTTTGGATATTTTTATATTCGATTGTTCTTCTCTCTACAAATTTCACATCTTGATTCTTCAAATTTGATTTTAGTTTTCTCTTCGTCTTGTTGGTTTTTCACTTTGATTATCACTGATACTTTTTCTTACTTTGATGTTCGTTTTCTTTAAAGCTCAACATTTCAATAATATTTTCTCTCGCCCGCTTCGCTCAAGACGCCAAGATCGCCAAGATTTTATTTTGGCTTTTGTTTTCAATCTCTGCGCTCTCTGCGGCTCTGCGTGATAATTTCTTTCTCTTTGATGTTCATTTCTTTTGAATCTTCAATTTTCAAATATGACATCTTGATTATTCCCATTTTACTGTTTGATGACCGTTTCGCAATTCTTTGCTTTCACTGTGATAAAATTTTTGTCTTTGTCGGTTAGTCGCTCAAATTTCCTGTAACGTTCGCTTCCTCTAAATCGTTTGACTCTGTAATTGCCATGGTGCTCATTTCTCTGTCTGACTAACTCAAGAGACCGAACGTCCGGACTTAGCTACCACTTCCAGATCGCTCAATTTAAATTTAATGTTAATTTCCTATTTATCGTTCAAATTTCCGGCGGTGTAATGTGGTTAGCTCCAGTCGCTTTGTTCGACCGATTCTACTGTGTCGTTAGTATTTCTGTCAACTTCTGTTTCTAAATTTTTACAATCTTTTAATTTAATCTTTACCGTTAGTTATACAATCAGGTGTCTGACCCTCTTTTATTTTTTTATCTTTGATATACTTCAACCGTGTTACCAATATCAACACTTCCACTTACATCAACCGTGTTACCAATATCAACACTTCCACTTACATCAACCGTGTTACCAATATCAACAGTTCCATATACTTCAACCGTGTTACCAATATCAACAGTTCCATATACTTCAACAGGATTATCGACATCGACTGTGCCATATACATCGACTGTGTCATTAATCCGAGCTCGCACATATCCACCATTATTTGTGACTCTAGCTTCTCCAGAATAGAGTAAATAGCAAATAATACTTAAAAGTGTAATTGTAGTGAATTTCCAGATTACGTTAAGAATATATTCTAGCTTTTTCATGATACTTCACTCCTTTTATTCTAACGTTTGGTTAGCTTCAGTCGGCTTGATCGGCCCTTTGGCTTCTTAGAGCATCCCACAAGAATGATTGAGCCTGAATTAAAAGCTCCGTCTCCGAATGCCCGCTACACGATGGAAAGTTGGTCCAAGGCTCCCAGCCATTAGATCGATCTTCGTAAACGCGCACATCATAGGAGTCAGCATCGACATCAAGCCGTTTGATGGTCTCAATTCGGATTATCCGCGAAGCCACAACGACTTCATAATTACCCACAACCTGATACGATTCAGTGAACATATCAGGATATTCCTCCCGGAAATACCCAAGTGCTTTTTGCGGTGATTTAACGTCTTCTCTATTCATGATACCATATTTTTGTTAGTTTTGTCTTATTCTTGTCGAACAGTAGTAATAGATGGAAAACTTTCCATGCCATCGCTACTTATATATGGACTTTTTTTCCATACTAATATAGTAAAAGCAAGTAAAAAGTGGAAAATAAATTATAAATAATAAGTTGACTGTTATTTTCCACCCCATTTGATATTAGGCTACCAAATATGGAAAATAAGCGCATATTTCAATTGAATTCGAAATAAAGATTGATGGCTCAAGCAAAGGAGACTTTGCACTACCATTATGCTTTTCGAACTGTGTAAGCTTATTGTCACCAGGTATTACGAGTTATAGTAAATTATAATAAATCTTTTCCTTGGTTTGCTACTCCATGGGCAAGCCAAGTAGCATCAACGCAAACCAACACTTCGCGCATCGAGGCTAAATAAGTCATGGATCGCCACGTCGCGCTGCTCCTCGCGATGACAAAGTAAAAAACCTATTTGTCATTGCGAACTCTGCAAATGCAGAGTGTGGCAATCTATCTGACTTACGTTTATTGATTGCATACACTGATTTAATTTCGGTACCGAGTTGAAAACAACATCTACCAATTTATTATGGCAGATTCTATAGGTACCAGGCAAGCCTCGGAGAATGGACTAATAACAATTAAAAAATCCCAAAGAATTTAAATAATAGAGCTTGATTTTTAGTGTAAATTTTCTAGTCTATTCTGAATATTCGCGTATTATTTATTTATTTTACTAAATTTTACGTATAATTTCATAATAGAAAATGGAGATCAAACGTCGATATCATTATATTGAGCAGTTTTTGGAGTCAAAACAATCGATTCTTGTACTGGGTCCAAGAGGAACCGGTAAAACATATTTTCTAACCAGATTATTAAAGAAATTTCCGAATTCACGTCGTATAGATCTTTTGAGTCAACAGGAGTTTCTTCGCTATCTAAATAGACCCTCACATCTGTATGATGAAATAATGTATGCAATAGAAAATACTGAAACTGCAGTCTATATTATGATAGATGAAATACAATTACTGCCACAGCTACTGCATGAAGTACATCGTTGTCTGCATGACTTTGAGAAAAAAGTAATTTTTATCCTTACGGGTTCATCGGCAAGAAAACTTAAACGTCAAGATGCAAATCTGTTAGCAGGTAGAGCGATTCGTTTTGATTTCTACAGTTTAACATTTAATGAAATTGATATAAAGACTAATTTTGCTATGGTAATGAAATGGGGAAGTCTTCCTACAGTTTTTGTAGAAAAACAAGAACAAATCATAATAGAATATCTTAAAACTTATGTTGGCACTTATTTGCAGGAAGAAGTTCAGAGGGAATCCGAAATTCGAAAACTTGATGGATTCAGTCGGTTTCTTGAATGTGCAGCATCTGACAATGGGACTGCAGTTAATTATTCAAAAATCGGTCGAGCAGCAAATGTAAATTCGGATACTGTAAAAGAGTATTTCCAGATTCTGGTCGACACTTTAATCGTAACAAAAATTTCTGCATGGACTTATTCAATGCGCCAGCAGTTACAAAAAGCACCTAAATATTATTTCTTCGACAATGGCATTCTAAATGCACTAACCGGAGATTTACCGAGTGAGCTAAAACCATCGACCTATCGTTATGGAAAGCTCTTTGAAAATCTTGTTGTCAATGAACTAATACGGCAAAATTCCCTGAAAAGGTATGACTTGAATTTATTCCACTATCGAACATTACGTGGGCAGGAAATTGATATTATAGTCCAGAAAAATCCAAACTCCAAACCCGTTGCAATAGAAATAAAATCTGGTGAATCGCCTACAATTAAAAAACAATCGGGCATACGAAACTTTCAAACCATCGTACCGGGTGCAAAATGTATTGTTATCTGCCAAACTCCAATTGCATATGTCGATGGAAACATTGATGTCCTTCCCTTTCAGGAAGGTATTGAGAAAGCATTACAGATTGCATCACAATCAGATTAGTGCTTGAAAATCATGCATCGATAATTAGAGATTGTTTTGTATTGAAGTATAAAATAGCTATTGAGCAACTACCATAAATTTCATATCTTAATATTTATTACATCTGTAGACATAGTCAAAAATCTAAATAAATTTAATCATGGCATTTTTTAACAAACCAAAATATTCAACCGTAACGATCAAGAAAAAGGATATTCCGAAAGATCTTTTTACCCGCTGCCCAATTTCCGGCGACCTTGTTTACAACAAGGAACTTGAAAGTAATTTCATGGTTGTGCCCAAAAGTAATTACCATTTTCCACTGAGTGCACCTCGCAGAATTGAATTACTATCCGACAAAGATTCGTTTAAAGAACTGGATAAAGATGTCACTTCAGGAGATCCTCTTAATTTTAAGGGTATAGTTTCATACAAAGAAAAATTAATTGGTGATAAGAAAAAAACTAATTTAAATGAAGCCGTTATAACTGGAGTTTGTAAAATGGGGGAGATTGCAGTTTCGCTGGCAGTAATGGATTTTCGTTTTAGAGGCGGCAGTATGGGATCAGCTGTGGGTGAAAAAATTACCCGCGCCATAGAACATGCTACGGCAAATCAGATGCCAGTGATAATTGTTACAGCAACAGGAGGTGCGCGCATGGAAGAAGGAATTTTGAGCCTTATGCAAATGGCAAAAACAAGTGCCGCATTGTCTCGGTTACACGATGCAGGTCAGCTTTTTATTTCAGTATTAACAAATCCTACAACCGGTGGTGTTACTGCTAGCTTTGCAACTTTAGGTGATATTATTTTAGCTGAACCGGCGGCACTGATAGGATTGGCCGGTCCTAGAGTAATTAAGGAAACTATTAAGGAAGAACTGCCTAAAGGTTTTCAAACGGCTGAATTTTTATTGGAAAGAGGATTGCTCGATCAAATTGTTCATCGTAACAAAATGCGTGAAAGAATCATCACATTTCTGCATGCTTTTCATTTGGCTAAACAACCAATTACTGGCTGAGTAATCATAATCTATTATTTTACATTAGTAATAATTTAATAACCCCATGCCTAAATTGGAAACATATGAAGATGCAAAAGCATACTTGTATGGATTGAAACATCACGGAGCTAAATATGGCATAGACCGGATGCAGTTGCTGGCCGAAGCTATGAACCATCCGGAAAGAAATTATCCGATTATCCATGTCGCAGGAACTAACGGCAAGGGTTCAGTCTGCGCAATACTCGAAAATATTTACAGAAATAATAATTATAAAACCGGACTGTATACTTCACCGCATTTAGTCTATCAAGGTGAACGCGTTCAGGTTAATAGAAAAATTTTAGACCAAGAATCAGTTTTAAAATATATTCGTGAAATAAAAGCTGATGCAGATCGTTTGGCAGAAATTGATCCGGATGATCATCCTTCATTTTTCGAGTTTATGACTGCAATGGCATTTTTGCATTTTAATAGATCAAATGTTGATATCGGAATTATTGAAACCGGTTTGGGTGGCAGACTTGATGCGACAAATATTGTTAAACCAGAAATTTCCATAATCACATCAATTAGCCTCGATCATTGTGAACAGCTCGGTGACACCATAGAAAAAATTGCTACTGAAAAAGCCGGAATTATAAAAAAGAATTGTCCTATTGTCATTGGCCGCCTTCCTAAAAAAGCGGAAAATATAATTAGAAAAGCAGCTAAACAAAAAGGTGCAAAAGTTTATTCTATCCGGGAAAGATTTGGTGAAAATTTAGAAAATTGTCCTGAGATAAATTTAGAAGGATCTTACCAAAATTGGAATGCCGCAACTGCGGTACTAGCCACTGAAGTTTTGCAACATAAATTACCGGTTAAGAAAAATAAATTAAATGATTCTTTAAATACTGTGCAATGGCCGTGTAGGTGGGATCGGTTTCAAGTTGGCAATAAAAATTTAATTCTCGATGTCAGCCACAATATTGAAGGGGCTGAAATGTTGGATGAAAATTTAACTCACCTTGTTGAAGAAACTGGAAAAAAACCAATAATTTTAGCCTGTGCGTTAGGTGAGTATAAAGCGAAAGCACTGATGCCTATTATTGCCAAACATGCAAAAGAAATTTATTTACTCACACCCTCTCAACCTAGAGCTTATCCTTTCAATAAACTTTTAGATTTTATACCAAAAGAATTTATTGGAAAAGTTCATAATTCAACCGTAAAAAAAATCTTTCCCAATATTGGCGAATGTTCAATCGGTAGTCCTGATGAAACAGTTGTCGCCACTGGTTCAATTTATTTAGCAGGAGAAATCTGCGAAGCTCTTTATCACAAGACACCTGTAGCTGAACAAATTTTACAGGATACTTTGATTTAATACAAATTATGACCAGGATGTCACAATTCTAAATAGTTGATTGAAACAATAAAAAGAACGAACTACATTGGTCACATGATTACAACATTAAGAGATACTAAAACACGTCTGAGTAAATATGTAAAACTTGTGGAGAATGGTGAAGATGTAATCATAACAGTACGTGGTAAACCAAAAGCCAGGCTAACTGCAATAACTCAATCAACCACCAAAGACAGAAATACTTGGGCAAAGAAGCTTACGAAGCTACAAAATGGATTTAAACAAAAATATGATTCCAGTGCTCAAATTGTTTCTAAATTTAGAGAAGATAGATTCTGATGGATAAATGGTACTGGGACACTTCAGCTTTTCTCAAACTATACTGTCCAGAAAGTGATTCTGCAAAGTATATTGAATTAGCAACGCAATCTGAAGGGCTATTACTTAGTTCACAAATTTTAGAAATTGAATTCTATTATGCGTTACAACAAAAACAAGTTCGGGGTGAAATAACACCAAACGAAGCAAATACATCATTTGGGCAGTTTTCCAAAGACATACAAAATAAATATTTTGAGCTTATTCCATTCAGTCAAACTGTAACTAAAAATGCATGCACCCTTTGGGAATTGTGTAGTCAAAAACCAAAACCAACATTGCGATCGCTTGATGGACTGCATCTGGCAACTGCAACTATGATGCAATGTAAATTCCTGGTAACAGCTGTTACACGAATGCAGAAAATTGCAGTGAGAGCTGGAATGATTATACCTGAAATATGTTATAGTTGAAACCGAATCTTCAATTGTAACTAGGTCAATGAGTTTGAGCCTATCGCTTTTTCCAGCAATGGCAGCATTACACCTCTTCTAAACAGTGTGATTTGACCGGTACTTGAGGAAACAACAATGGCAATACAGTTGGCCGCATTTGTGATTGCTGCTGCTGCTGCGTGACGGGATCCCAGACCACTTGGCATTTCAACATGAAACTCTGCCGGCGCATGAATTAAACTTCCTGCAGATTCCAACACACCGTTACCTCTAATTATGAAGGCTCCATCAATTGACGAAAATTCTTTGATCGTCTCATCCATAAAAGGATTTAAAACATTTCTGTCTTCTTCTTTATATCCGTAGAATGGGTTCAACACTAATGGCTTCACCATTTTATTAACTTTCTCGGTGTCACCTATCACGAACAGTGTTCCAACGGGTTTACCTTCACGGCCTTCCAGCGCTAATTGTGACGCAATAGCCATCATCCGTTCCATCACTTCGCCTAAAACAGATGTTGGAAGTAAATCAGATTCTCTGGTAATAACCGTTTGAAACTCACGTTCGATATCTACAACAACGAGTGTATCGATTAAGTTGCTGGAGGGAAAACCGCCAACACAACAGAGCCGATCATTAAATTTGAAAACTCCTCGCGTAATACCAATTAATACTGCACTGCGCAACTGAGAAAGTCGTTGTTTAGAAAATGAGCGCACTTCAATATTTGCAACAATATGTTTTTGGTCAGCTGAATGTTGATAAGCTGAACGAGTGACCAGCACCGTTCGGAATTTAGGAAATGAATCAGTAATTTCCATTCCACCGGCAAAAGTATCACCAAAAATCAGGAGTGCAGAACACCGCGCTGATCTGGCAACTTTTTCTGATTCTTTTAAAAATAATCGATTAAATTTGTCTTGAGCTCTTTCAGGCTTTGATAGTGATCCTCCCAGACATTGAAAAATTTTCTCCTTAAAAATAGAAATGTCAGGTGATGAAACGATATCATCAATTATCTCTTTATTGCTGAAAATTCTGGCTATGGAAGCGAGAAAATTAAGATAATTTTTAGTTTTTTTAGATGCGAGCAGAAGCAATAATATACGAACTTTTTCATAATCCGCATTTCCTTCATCACGCAATCCACTAACGACTCTTCCTATTGTAAAGATATAAGGTCTGTCCATTTTTATTCTAAGATGCGGCATCGCCACGCCATTAGAAAGATATGAGGACATTGTCTTTTCGCGATCAAGTAACTGTTTGAGTAATTTTGATCTACTAATATTTTCCCCAATATTACTCGTTGCCACTACTAATAATTCATCCAATGCGGAATTCAAATCACCGCTTTGAATATCAATGATACGTGATTTTGCTAAATATCGATCCAGTCGCATTTTCTATTTGAAATTAGAGAATTTAAATTTGGAAACGAGAATGAAATACGCTAGTTACCAATTTGAAATGAGTCGTTGTGAAAGGCTTATTGGTCATTTTATTTAATTATTACTCAAAGTTGATAAATAAGAGGCTTCAATTAAATTATTTTTTACTTTTTAGATTTAAGACAATGCTCTAGCAAGAGCCATTAGGCCAATAGTTAATTTCAATTTTCAAATTTTCACTTCTCCCATTCGAGAGCACCCTTTTTATATTCATAGAGAAGACCAATAACAAGAACACCTAAAAAGAATAATATTGGGGTGAGTATAGGTATGTTGGCAGCCAGAAATTCTCGATAAACAACAACCCAAGGAATAAGAAATACTATCTCAACATCAAAAATTATAAATAACATTGCGACTATATAAAATTTTACCGAGAAACGTGGATGCACTTTACCTTCAGCTTCCACACCGCATTCGTATGCAGAATCTTTAAATTTGTTGGTTTTAGCCCTTTGTCCAAAAATTTGTGAAACTACTATAATTGCCACTGGAATTGTAATAGCTAAAATAATTTGAATCAGTACAGGTAAATAACTTTCCAGGCTCATTTATCAATAGTGTTGCTAATAAAATTTTTCATTTTTTTCCGAAAGTATCGTGTGGTAACTTGATCCACTCTATATTTTTTTTAGAACTTGTTCCAACATCAAGTTTTACAGCATATTTTAGATAGAGTGGAATTTTTTTAAATTTCTCAAATCCTTCTTTTGCACGTCTTTTGTTTATGTATTTAAGGACTAATCGATCTAGAAGCACAGGATTAGTGCTCATCCATAAAAATGGTTCTGAATGTGTGTAAAGGGAATTAAAATTTGGTCCTCCAATAAATTGATAAATTTCAAGTGGCATGATCGTAAGTGCCCATGTGGAAAGAAGTTCGGGAATTGCAGATATTTCAGCAATTGCTTTGGGTGCGACAGATACGCTGTTCAGAAAACGATCGTTGTTGCCAATATTCATCAGCGTTGCATTTACCAAAGCTCCTCGAACACCAATAGTTTGATCTACAGTCACCATTGGAAGATTAATCCAAAAATCCACTTCAGCAATAAGCGGGTATGGTAGATAACTTTTACGCCCAGCATCAGGTGACAGTGAATTATCGAAAACAGAATCTTCCTGATCAAGAATACTTATATAATTTGCTGGTAACGGATCCTCATAATACCAGATAGAATCAAAATATTTATTACTTTCCAGAATCTTGACAGGAACTCCATTAAATAAATTACCTTCTGATCTTCTACTCAAAGGTGGGATAAATCCACACTCTCTCAATTTTAATTCACTATGATCCAGAATAAAGATATCAGATTTTTCATATCCACGATCCATTAATGAATTGATAACTGCTTTTACTAATGGCTTGGGTGTTGCTATGCCAGTGCCACTGTTAGTGTATATCTTAAGGCCTACTTTCTTTTTGTCACCCGGTCTTAAGGAATAACCTGTTGTTGATTCAAAATTTCTAAATAAAGCTTTTACACTCCGAGAATATTCTTTCTGAGAAAATTTACGTAGCTTGTATTGCCAGACTATTTTTGAGTTCTTTTTGCGTTCCTCTTCACTATCCCAAAAATCTGCATTAAGAGAAAATGTGCCTCCAAGCAGGATGAATAATATTAACAATTTATGCTTCACTTCTGAATTTGTGTATTAATGTCAAAATATATATAGATATTGCCTTAAACTTAATCAGTTTCCTAGTGTATATATTGTTAATAAATCTTAGTTAACAAATTACGATCATTATGTGATTTTATAGACAAAATTTTCAAGAATGTTTCACAAAAAATATAATTTAATTAGTCCAATATTAGCATTTATTTGCATAATATTATTCAGTTGTAGTAAACCAATTCCAACTGTCGATGATATACTGAAGAGTGCAGAAGAAAAAATTCATCGTGGACAAAATGATGAAGCAATTAAAATTTTAAAAGAATTACATCATAATCATCCCAATCATCAAGAAACAATCAGAAATCTTGCATATGCATATTCTCAAAATAATGAATATCAATTGGCTGGTAGTTTTTATAGAAAATTATCCGAACTAAATCCTGAAGCAAATATATACCGACTCTACTCTGCTCAATTTTATACTGCTAGCAGTGACTTTGAAAATGCCATAGAAGTTTATAAACTCTATCTTGAAATTGTACCAAATGATGCCGCCACGTGGAAAACTCTTGGACAATTATATCAGGAGCTAAATAAAAACAGTGAAGCTGAAAAAGCATACCAAAACAGTTACAAGCATAAGCAAAGTGAAGACATAGCAATTCGTATTGGAAAAATTAATCTTCATCAGTTGAAAAATTTTACTGAAGCTGAAAAATGGTTTCAAATTGGACTGGAAGGAGATAATCAAACAAACTCTGAATCCTATCTGGGAATGCTTGAGTTATCATTTATAAGAAAAGATTATGATATTGCAGAAAAAATTATTACTAAACTGGATGCTGCACATCCACATGTATTGGATGTCTCACACCTGGCATCCAAACGCGACGAACTTCGTAAACTGAAAAAAAATGGGAGTTATTATAATCAAAAAATACTGCAGGCTAAAAAAATTATTTCAAAGAAAAATAAAATTGTAAATGGTGAAACGGATCTCGAAGTAACCAAGTTAGCAAATAAGTCAAAACAATTACAGAAAGATAAAACTAAACCTGTTTATCAAGATGCTAAGAAGGAAATTTCAAGATCAAAAATTAAAAAAATCAGAGAATACGGAAAGACAAAAATCGCCAAAAACTTGTCATCAAATAAATCAATTAAAAAATCTCAGAAAAGAGAAAAATTCTCAAAGAAAACCGAGCAGACTGTTTATGATAAAAAAATAAAAACTAGTTCTAAAAGTAAAAGACCAAAAGTTGCAAAAATTGTATCCAAGAATAAAGACATTGATAATGAGAGTAATCAAACAGAAGACCGATACGCCAATTACTTGAACGACTATTCAAGTGATTACATAACTGAAAATGAAATAGTTAAAGATCCGCCAAACAATAAGAATCGCGATGCTAGAGTAAAGCGCGAAAAGAAAGCGACAACCAATAAACAGAGGATTCTTAATAAAAAATCTAATTCTAAAGTAGCTACAAAAGATATTGAGCAAAAAAAATCTATTAGTTCTATTCAGAAAAAGAAATTATTAATTGCTAAAAAATCCTCAGTAAAAAAATCAAATAGAAAGTCAAAAAATATTAAAAGTGAATATGACGTTTTAGATGAAAAAATATTAGCATCATCTGATAATTCACAAACTAATAATAATAAGACTCCTACTAGTGCTTTAGACATAGCTACATCAACATTAAATAGTAACAGTAATCTAAAAAATGGTGCATTGGATCAGTCAACGATTGAAGAGAACAGTTTAAGTGAGGAAAAAAGTTATGATAGTTATGTGAGTAATTATTTAGCTGAGTTCATGAAAAGCAGTAAGCAACCTGTAGAAACTACATCTAAAAATACTGAAACCCGTGTTTTCAAAAGTGAAGTAAAGCCGATGGAAGCAGTCAAGGTGATAGCAAACAATAACGTAGTTGAATACAAAAATAAAAGTTTACCAAAAAACGAATATTTCGAAAAAGAAATTACTTTATCTACTGATTTATCAGAAACAAAAAAATCTGATTCGAGAAAATCACCAGTTATTAGTAAACGTGTAGATCTGGCTTCAGATAAATTTGATTTTGAAGATAGAAATAAAAGTATCGATTTACAAGTAGAAGAAAATTCGAAGAATAAAGCGTTAGTAACTAAAAGCAATACCAATTTGCCAAAAGATACTATTGCCAAAAATCTAACTACTGGCAAAGTTGATACAACTTCAGCAAGTCGAAAAGTTCATCCAGCTAGCAAACCAGAAAAATTTGAGAAAGATTTGAAGCCAGTTAAAATATTAACTCAGAAAACTAAAGATAAAGCTGATATAATTATTGAAGAGTCAGTAACAGTTGCGAGAAATAACACGGATAAAATTTTAAATGAAACGAAAGGACTAACAAATAAAAACAAATCTGCAGTAAAAGATATAGAGTTACCTAAAGGCGTTGTAGTTCAAAAAGAAACTAAATCTGATAAAATAAAAATTAGTCAGAATATTTCTAAAACTTCTGATAAGCCCATAATAGTTGCCTCAAATGAAATTAAGACAAAACATAAAACTGTAAAAAAGGCGAAGAAACCAAAATCATTTGTTTCAGCGAATAAATCAAAAAAGAAAAAGATTGATAATATAGAAATCGCTAAAAAAAGATCCCCCTCAAAGCGAGTAAAAAAACCTGATACTGATAAACAAAAAAAAGTTGCTAAAGATATTGATGAACAAGCAATAGCTTTAAATGATAAAGAATCAAAGAGCAAATATAAGACCTTAAATGAAACGATATTAGAGCAGGCTGATAAACCCTTATCGTTAAGAGATCGTATTAAACTTAATGTTAAAAGAAAAATTTATGCTGAAACTCAGACAGAAGAATGGAGCAATAAAACATCTAAAACAGTTGAAAAAGATAATGATGCAGTTAAAACTGAAAAAGAATATGATCAGTTCGCTGATATTGAGATAGCTTCAAATTCATACAAAAAGAGCAAGTCTGCAAGAAGTACCAATAACAAAGAAAAAGTCTCATCCAAGAAACAAAAAAAACGGAAGGATACTTCATCAAAAGAACTTATCGCAAAAACTCCTAAACCTAAGAAATCGATTCGAAAAAATAGATCAAAAAAAGATTCCAAGCCTAAAACAAAAATTGCAAAATCTGATTCTTCCAAGAAAAACAATACACAAATCCGCAATGACAATAAGATTCATACTGCTAGTAATAAAGTTAAAAATACTAAAAATAATGATGAATATGTAGCTAAAGTTGATTATAGAAAAAATCAGACCAGAGAAGTACGGAATAGTAGTAGAAAAAATTACGGTCAGTCGACACGCATTGAACCTAAAAGTACAACTACTAAAACAGCAAAGATATCAAAACCTAGAAAAAAATTAGTTCCTGAAGTTGTCGAAATTGAGCAAGACGTTAGAACTGGCAGCAATAATGAATTTCGTAGATCAAATGACGTTGCGGCTATCAGACCAAAGCCCAGAAAAAGATTATCTCTTGCTGATACTAATAATAAACCAAGACCAAGAAAACGGTTAACATTAAACAGAAGTAACAATTCGAATAAGGATGATTCAAATGGGAGTCAGTCTGTTTCGTATAATTCATTACTAGGTCAAGCCGAATCTTTAATAAGCGCAGGTAAATATTTGGAATCAATAAATATACTCCACAAGATTTTAGAAAAAGATGACAATAGAGCGGAGCCCTGGATATTACTTTCACTTTCATATCTCAAGGCAGAGCAGCCAGATTATGCAATTAAAGCATCGTATGAAGCAGTAAAACGATGGCCGGAAATAGCAATTTATGCTGTCAATTATTTAAAGGTAATTGAGAGGACATCATCAAAGGATAAATTATATCAGGAGATACTTAAGATTAAGGGAAATTTTTCAAATTCACCGGAAATAGAATTATATCAGGGACACACTTATGCTAATGTATTTAAGCAACCTGTAATCGCCAAAAAACATTATGAGGAATTTATTAAACTGGCACCTAATCATCCACATTCTAAAACTATTAGAGCAAAGATAAGACGTCTGAATAGTGAAATCATGGTTAATGAGAGTTAGCAGGCTTTGCCTTGATCTAGCCAAGTGGTCATAAAAAGGTTCGAGAAGCTCAATGATATAATTGGGGAAACCGAATAAACAAAAAAAATTTTATGGTTCCCAAAGCGGTTTATGATTTTTGCGATTAATTAAACCAACTGGTTTGCCAAAAATCTCAGAATAAATAAAAGCATTACGAGCAGATTGTGGATTTTTAAATGCCCTGGTAATTGTATAAATCGAATTGCCACGATAATCCTGCTTACTACTTTTTTTCTGAGCTATTGATTGTTTTAATTTGTTACTTTTTCTTAACAATCCATCCCTAATTTTTTCTTTAGCAATTTGTTTCTGCCTCGTTATGACGAGTGATTCAATATCAATATTATCTTCGACATGATTTTCAGGTTCTACGAACTCAGAGGAAATCTCAGGTCTCAAAGCACTACCAGAATACTGATTTTGTTCTACTTGCTGAGGAGATTGAAAAATTGACGGTTGCTTATAATTTTGCTGCTGATAATCAGTATGAAGTGGTGATGGCTCATTTGTCTGAGGTTGTGGTGCTTGTGGATACGCGGTTGGAGGCTGCTGCTGACGTTGTTGGATCCTTCGTTTTATCTCCTCCTTAATTTGCCTGGCCCTCTCCTCAGGTGTTAAACTATCACTGCTACTTTCTTCAACCTCTTCCTGTCGTGAAAAGACTTTCTGAAATATCATATATGCAATGAATGCAATTACCGGAAGTATTTCCTGCCAATCAATCATTACCACACTAAATTAAAATTACTCTTCGATCTCCGGTTTAGCTATAGTCTCACGCATTTCAGTATCAGACTTAATATTCTGGATTCGATAGTAATCCATCACACCCAGATTTCCGGACCTTAAAGCTTCAGCTAGGGCAAGTGGTACTTCTGCTTGTGCTTCTACTACTTTAGCTTGCATTTCTTGTACCTTTGCCTGCATCTCCTGTTCTAAAGCTACAGCTGCCGCACGTCTAATTTCTGCTTGTGCCTGTGCCATATTTTTATTGGCCTCAGCTTGAGATTCTTGTAATTTAGCTCCTACATTTTCACCGACATCAACATCAGCTATATCAATTGAGACAATTTCATAGGCAGTGCCAACATCCAATCCACGTTTTAAAACCGTTTGTGAAATCGAATCAGGATTTTCCAGGACCCACTTGTAAGAATCTGCAGAACCAATTGTCGTAACAATACCTTCACCCACTCTTGCCATAATGGTTTCTTCCTGAGCACTACCAACATAACGACTAAGATTACTTCTGACAGTTACGCGGGCTTTTACTTTTACCTGAATACCATCTTTAGCGACACCATCAATAGTTGTGCGCCCACCCTTTGCGTCCGGACAATCGATAACTTTAGGATTGATCGATGTTCGTACAGCTTCAATAATTGATTTATCAGTCCCTTTTGTTGCCAAGTCTATCGCACAACTACGATCCCATATTAAAGGGATACCGGCTTTCATAGCGTTAATCATACCTTGAGTTGTTTGAATAACATCGCCGCCTGCAAGATAGTGAGTTTCAAATTCTTCTATACCTAAATCCAATCCTGCTTTAACTGACGTTATGCGAGCATCAACTAATAATTGATAGGGAACTCCCCTTAATCTCATAGCTAACAAAGTAGCAAACCCTACTGGTGCCATAGCCAATCGAGCCTTTAGCCAAACGCTGAAAAATGAAACAAAAACATAGCCAAATACAATTACGCATATAAAAAATATTATAGCAATTCCCTGAAATAGATTAAAACCGAATAGTATATTCATAGTAAAATTTTATTAATTCAATACGTTAAATGATGAGATTATTTACAAATGGTTCTTAATAAATTACAAATGATGGACTATTATAGTGCATTGTCAAGAATAGCTAAAACTTCATTTCGCCCGTCATAAAAAAAATTTGATATTCGTAAATTTTCTAAGTTTAGATCTAATAAATTGTTGGTTTCTAAAAAAAAATTCAGAGCTTTTGTGCAACAATGTTAAAAAATTAGAAACTACCTACTACAAAGATGTAGTAAAAAATCTTAACCATGAATATTAAAATAAGCCACAGCCTTGGCGACGGCTGATCTTCGCAAAATAAAAATCAGAAACTTCAGCAAAACAAAAAACCCCTGCATTTCAATTACCGGGGTTTAATTTTTAAGTTAAAATATTATTATCTGGAATCTGTCGTCATTGCATTCCTCGGCTCTGTCTCGCCGTAGCTGAAAACGTAGGCGGATAGCCAATTTCTTCCTCTTAATTCTTTGGCCGGGTTTTATTTCCAGGACGACGGCGGTAGTAGGCGAGACCGAGTGCGCCGAGGCCGAGAGCGGCGGCGTATTCTGATGGTTCGGGGACAGCTGTGACGGTGATTGAAGTTATTGCCGAATCGTCCTGAAACATACCGCCTGTATAGGTTAATGTTTTGGTTGCGGCAACCCAGGTTATGTTGATAAAGAAGAATTCGTTATCACCATTTTTGAATCCCATTGCACCGGAGGCGTGATCGACATCCCACGGAGAATTTACAGTCCCTAAACGAGAGATGTAGCCAAACTCACCAACAGTCCCGGCGCCATTGACCTCATCACCGACATTATAGAACCGAGGAACCGCGTTAACGCCAGATCCGTCGTGTAACACATAGGCCCCATTTTCACCTTGGATGAACAATCGGGGGTTGGTGTCACCAGCGAGTCTGATGCGATCGTTGCCATCGGCGGAATCTGTTAGGAAGAAGTTGATGTTGTCACCCAGGGTGCCACCGCCTCCCGCGACGGACGTTTTATCAATAATGGCGCTTACGTCAAGAACCTGTACGCTAGCCGAGCTAATTACCGTTTGTCCCAAGACCCCCGACAACACTGCCAGCCCCTGTGATCCCAGCGTATATTTCTGCAATCTCTTCATTATCGGTTTCCGTTGATTTGATACTTTGGACTTTTTTTTCATTTGTATATTCATAATTTTCCTTACTTTATTTATCGTTATTAAATATCTTCTGACGTTGTGCCAAAAGACCTGAAATTTTGTTAAACCCTCCATTCAAACAGCTCAGCCATCGCTACATTGCGATGGGTAATCGGATCTCAAAGATTTGTTCAGTAAAACGCTGTAGGGTTGTTTTGGATGGCCCGGCAATGTATTGCTCATTAAACTGATAACCAATGCATCAACCCCTCGGGAGAGTTTGCCGATAAATGTTTTGCCGGGATGTTTTTCCAACTGCAACTCGTTCAACACCTCGTTGGCAATGCGGATTAAGGTAGGGATGCGTGTCCCTACGCATCCGTTTGTTGGACGCGAAAATGGCTTCGATGTTGAATTCGCGGACGACTGGGGACAGTCGTCCCTACCAATACCAATTAACGTTTTTAAGCGGTAATGCCAGTCAAACAGAAAGTTTGACAATAACGGATTGGCTGTGAGGGCTGGTGACATTAAATTGCCCGATTGCCCGATTGCCCGATTGCCAGTTTGCCCGATTGATTGTTTGATTGCTTGATTGTTTGCCAAGTCACCAAGCTAAGCTGCATTAGAGAAATATCTGATAATGCTGCTAAAGTAACAATACATAGATTAGGCACAATGTGAAAATTAAGTAAATAAAGGATTAATGTCAAATAAAGTTAATAAAATAATTGAAATAATTTTTTCAACCACTTTTCTACACTAGCAAGGAACTTGATCCAACACCTCAACACGCTTTGCTACTTCCTATTGAAGTGACATCTATAGCATCTGGAACCGTGATAAAAAAAAGCGGTGCTAAAAGCAGACATTCGGCTGAGCGTTCGACTGAGCTCACGCCGAAGTCTCAGTCGTAGCACCGCACTCCAGAGAAGCTACGCTTCGTGGAAAGTCTTTGAGGCGTCAGCCTCTTTGGAGTGCGGCGTTTCAGCGCCGCTCTATGATCGAACTTAAATAGAGTCAGAGCATTCCATAGATAATTGTTTGCCACAATAGATTTTCGCATAGAATATTTAGTCATCAGACAGTACTTTTTACGAGATGCTAAACGACTTTATTTTATATCGTCTTAAATAATAATTGATATTCGTAAATTTTCTAAGTTTAGATTTAATAAATTGTTGATTTCTTAAAGAAATATCAGTGCTTTTCTGCAACATTGTTAAAAATTCTAACACTTACTAAAAGTAATTTTTAAGCATTCATTAATTTAATTATGAGATTATCATCTAGAATCACGGTTTATTTTATTTTTCTCTATGCCTTCACTTGTCATATAACACCTGCTTTTGCTAAAGTGGATCCAATATGGCCGCATGTTAATAGCGATCTAGCACCTGAATCATCCATTAGTTGGGGAAAACTTGAAAATGGTATGCGATATGTACTCATGCCTAATAAAGAACCGCCCAATCGAATAAGTATTAGGTTAATTGTTCAAGCCGGCTCTCTGATGGAAAACGATGACCAACGTGGACTGGCTCATTTTATTGAACATATGGCATTTAATGGGACAAAAAATTTTCCGGCAGGAGAAATGGTTGAATATTTTCAAAGACTCGGAATGGGATTTGGCGCAGACACAAATGCTTATACGAGTTTTAATGAAACCGTTTACATGCTGGAATTACCCAATAACGACGTAAAGATAATTTCTGAGGGGTTGAGATTACTACGTGATTTTTCTGATGGTATTTTATTTGATGAAAAAGAGATCGAGGATGAACGCGGAGTAGTTATCAGTGAAAAAAAAGCAAGAGATTCTGTGGAATTCCGCACATATCAATCTGAGTTATCATTTATATTTCCCAATTCGATATTACCCAAACGCCTACCCATAGGAATTGAGGATGTTATCAAAAATGCAGATAGAAAATTGTTTTTGGATTACTATAAAAAATGGTATACCGCAGACAGGCTTATTCTTATAGTAACGGGAGACTTTGAAATTCGAAAATGCATTTCAAGCATTGAACAAAATTTTTCTTCATTTGAAAAAAGTAGTAAAATAGAAACTGATCCCAATATGGGTTTCGTTGAGAGTTCAGGCTTGATAACAAAATTTCATCTGGAGAGAGAAGCTTCTTCAACTAAAGTTTCAATTCAAACGATAAAACCAATATCCAGAAAAACTGAGACCAGAGATGATCGCATTAAAGAGTTATACAGCAGCGTTGCGACACGGATTATCAACAGGAGACTAGAAAAACTCTCCAAAAAAGAAAATTCGGTATTTAATAACGGCTACATTTATACAAGTGATTTTTTGCATTTTGCAAATATTGGGGCCATAGAACTAACGTGCACGCACGATCAGTGGGCTGCTGCTCTTAAAGTGGCTGAAAATGAACTTAGGCGTGTTATTCAATACGGATTTAGAGAAGATGAATTAACAGAGATTAAAGCTGTAATGTTAAATGAGTTTAACCAGCAGACAAAAACTTCAGCAACAAGAAAATCTCGTTATTTAGCTCAATCTATCGTCAGTCACATTAGAGAAAATAAAGTAATAATGTCTCCTGCTCAAATTCAAGCTTTAGCCAAGAATTCACTCGCAAAATTGACACCGAAAATATGTCACAAATTATTCAATGAAATTTGGTCATCCGAAAATACAGCTATTTTTATTACCAGTAACAAAGAAATTAATAATCCGGACAGTACGATAAAAAATATTTATAATGAAAGCACTCAACAAATCTTATCACCATTAGTTGATGAACAATTAAAAGCATTTGCTTATTATCAGATTGGAGATGTGGGTGAAATTATTAAAAAAGAATATTTTGAGGATTTAGCTATCACTCGAGTTATATTTTCCAATAACGTTGTTTTAAATTTAAAACCGACAGAATATGAGGCAAACACAATTAAAGTCGCTGCACAGTTTGGATATGGAAAATTAACGCTACCTAAAAACAAACCGGGAATGCCAGCACTTGCATCACTTTCGTTGATAAGTGGTGGATTAATTGAGCACAGCTACGATGAAATTAAACGTATTTTTTCCGGCAAAACTGTATCAATCAATTTCGAAGTAAAGGATGATGCATTAATTTTTTCAGGTTCAACTAACCAAGCTGACATTGACGATCAACTTCATCTTATTTGTGCCTATTTAAACGCACCCGGTTATCGAAATGAATCCTTACAAATAGCTCAAAAGCAGTATGAAATTTTTAACAAAAAACTAGAGCATACCGCAAGAGGTGTTTTAAAAAATAAAGTAACTAAATATTTATCAGACAATGATTATCGTTTTGGATATCCAACTTCTCTAGAATTCGATAAATTAAATTTATATGACGTTAAAGACTGGTTAGACGAACAACTCAAATCTTCATACCTTGAAGTTAGTATTGTCGGTGACTTTTCAACTGATGAAATTATTGAAAAAGCAAGATCAACATTGGGGGCACTTTCCCAGCGACAGGATAAAAAACAAATATTCCAGAATAAAAGAACTCTGAAATTTCCAAATTCTGATACTGAGAAAATTTTTGTTTATCAGACAGAAATTTCCAAAGGAATAGCTGCTGTATACTGGCCCACTACTGATTTAAAAAATATTCATCACTCAAGACGATTAAATATATTATCAGAAGTTATCAGCGATCGACTTCGACTAAAAATTAGGGAAGAAATTGGAAATGCATACAGTCCCTATTCCGCAAACAATCCTAGCAGTACTTATTCCGACTATGGCTATTTGTATTGCATCAGTATAGTTGATCCTTCTGCAATAATTTCTGTTATAAATATCATAAGAAACATTGCTAATGACATTGTAGAAAATGGAATAACTGAGGATGAATTAGACAGATCATTAAGTCCATTTATGACGAGCCTCAATGAACAAGTCCGCAATAATTACTATTGGTTATACACTGTACTACTTCAATCAAACGAAAATCCGGACAGACTGCATTGGGCACGGGATATGCTTGACGACTACAGTAGTATTACAGTTAAAGATATTAATAATGTTGCAACGAAATATCTGAAGCCAGCAAACAGTTTGGAAATTCAAATCATTCCAGTAGAAGATTGGGATGATTTAAAGTAGTATTAACTCAACCATTTTGTTAGCATAGTATTCAGCTTTTCCAAATCGGTTGGCTTCACTAAGTAATCATCCATTCCAGCTTCCAGACATTTCTTTTTGTCTTCGGGATATGCCAACGCTGTTAGTGCAATAATAGGAACATTTATAGTGCTATTCTCATTCATTTTTCGAATACGTTTTGTTGCCTCAAACCCGTTTAACTGAGGCATCTGACAATCCATAAATATTAAATCATGCTTACCGACCTCATATGATTGTATAGCAACAACTCCATTTTCAGCCATATCAACATTACAACCAAATTTACTTAATAATGAATTGATCACTTCCTGATTTGTAAGATCATCATCTACAAGTAAAATATTTTTACCAATAAGATCTATATGTCCAGTGCAACTAGTCTGAGATACTTGATGAATATTTTCAATTCCCATTAGTTTTGCCAAGCATCTTATTAAAGAAAAATGTCCAACGGGTTTACTTAAATATGAGTTATAGTTTATATCAGCTAATTGCTGATTTGACATATACAGTCCAAACGGTAAGAGTAAGACTCTTTTTACATACGCAATATTAGGATCATTAGCAAGTTCTCTAGAAAACATTTTATAATCAATATCCGGTATCGAATCATTTACTAAAATTATATCAAAAGGTTGATTATTAATATTAGCGTTGTGCAAACAAGTTAATGCTTCTTTGCTATTACAAACAGCTTCACTATCAATACCCTCTATTTCCAAATTTTTAGAAATAATTGCACCAATTTTTTTATTATCAAAAAGAATTAAAACTTTAATTTTTCTAAATTTTTCGGATAGTTGAGTTTTATCAAATTCTCCTACTGTGTATTCTATATTGAACCAAAAGGTACTTCCAACATTGAGTTCGGAATTCACTCCGATATCTCCATTAAATAACTTAACTAATCGTCTACATATCGATAATCCCAATCCAGTCCCACCAAAACGTCTGGTCATTGAACTATCTGCTTGAGTAAATGTCTCGAATATTAATTCCTGGTCGCTTTCAGCTACGCCGATACCACTATCTGTTATTTCGAAACGTAGCTTTGTTGAGCCCTCATTCAAAACAGTTACTATGACCTGCCCTTTTTGGGTAAATTTTACAGCATTTCCAATAAGATTATGCAATATCTGCCGAAGTCGAGTAGGATCAGTTTGAATTATATATTCAACACCCGGCGTAATAAAGTAAGCAATCTCGACACCTTTTTTATAAGCTTTTTCACTGTGTAATTCGCAAATTTCTTCCAGGAACAGTCGTATATCAAATTCAATATTTTCAAGTATTACTTGACCTGAATCTAATTTTGAAAAATTTAGAATATTATTAATAAGTTCAATTAGCTGATCTCCTGATCTTATTGCAATTTTAACAAAATGAGTTTGTTCCTCATCAAGTGAAGTTGAAGCTAATAAGCTTAGCATACCGGTTACTCCATTCATTGGTGTTCTAATTTCATGACTCATGTTGGCCAAAAACTCACTCTTAATTCTATCCGCTCTTTCAGCTGCTTCTTTTTCAGCTCTAATACTATTTTTCTCGGCTAAATCACCCCCCATCCTGTGAAATGCCTGCATTAATGATCCAATTTCGTCCTGACGATTAGTTTCAATTTTTAAATCAAAATTTCCCTTACCAATCTCTTTAGAATATCCAACCAGTTTCTGAATAGGTGCAGTCAAATAACGAGTAAATAATATAGACAATATAACTGCAAATATAAGTGTCACCATTGTAATTATTACAACCGTTATTATATTTTTATAATAAGTATCCATTGTTGTCTTATTTACAAGATCACGCATCTGAGTAACATTTTTATTTTTACTATTCAAAGACATAACAAGATGTATACCCCCAAGACACAGGTCCTGAATCCAGATAGATTGCCATAAATGCAGAGACTTACTATCCTCCTCTTTTAAAATAATTTGCTTATTTTCAGGAATGAACAACATCGCAGGAATAGTAAGCAACGGCTTATCAAAATTTGATAAAGCGCGCTCCCCATCGTGAATAATTTTTCCCGCAGCATTAAATACTGATACGCTATCAACATTTGGCTGTTGTAAAATAACGTTTAGAAGCTCATAAATTAAATCAACATCAAGATGATAGAGTGGATTAATTAAATTTTTCGACAGTGGTTTTATAATTGAATTAGCCTCAGTCTGAATCTGGTTCATTTCCCTTTCAACTGCCATATCAATACTCGATTTACTAAGTTGTTGAAATGTGTTGTGGAAATTATAAAGTAAAACGCTACTTAACACCAATACAATAGAACATAATATTGAGGTAATTAAAATTAAATAACGTTTACTTAATAACATGAATTACTTACAGCGAATTTAAATTTTCATGAACTTTATTGAGCACAATCCTGGCACGATTGAGCTCATTATTTATATCTTCATTAATTTCATCAAATTTTTTTGTTTTCTGATAAGCAAATAACACATTTCTCGCAGAAGGATCATTTTCGATATTGAGTAAAATTGATTTCAGTCGTTTTTTTATAGGATCAGGTAAATCATTTCTGACTACTTCGATTGACCTGGGCAATGTATCAGACTTATGAAATATATTTAATTTTTTTCTAAAAACTACAGGAGTATGATCAACTTTTTTCCAATCTTCGTTATTATAAGCACCCGCATCAACAAGTCCCTTAAATACCCATGTCGCAATATTGATTTCACTATTGGCAAATATATAACCCACATTGTTTCCTGAAGGTTTTTTTTCCACCGAATGCAAAAACTCCAATGTCAGCCCGGCATTTATCATCTCCATTAATGGAACATAGAATGCGGTACTCGAACCAGGATCTTCCAATACTATTTTACGACCCTTCAAATCAGTTAACTGATTTATATCATTTCCCTTTTTAGAAATAAAAATTGTGTAATAATTAGGTGAATGTTTTTTCCATTTTCGAACTAATAATTCGGCGTTAGTAGTCTGTTGATATATTAATGCTGAAAATATTGACTCCGTAATCCAGTCAATCTTACCCTCCTGCAAATACTGAATCATCTGATTATTATCTCTAGCCATTAATACCTTACCTTTCTTAATTCCCAAATCTTTCATATGTGAAACTGCATAATTCAGCATTGGCTTTAAGTAACTGTAATGTTTTTGGGGATTATTACTAACCTTTCCAATAACCAATATACTATCTCTATTATTAGCAAAAATAGATACCTGAAAAAATATTAATATGTTGAATACTAATAAATAATTACGAAACAAATACATTAAATATTTAGTTTAAAAATCTAGCTGAAAACGCATTTGCCAAATGTTAGGATCGTCATCGCCAATCACCCCTCCATCTTCATCAGCATTAATATCATTATCAACACGCACATAATTTCCCATTATTTTAATATTAGGTTTTATATACCAGTTTAAGCCAAATGTGTATTGATCAGTTTCACCACCGGTTACAGATCCATTAGTCAGATCCACCATACTATAGCGCAATGCCAATTCAATAGCACCGAATTCGTTTAGCGGTTTAACTCGATCAAATTTTCCACTTTTGGATTTATATGCTCTGGATTCACCGGTAATAAACCAACTACCGTACATGTAGTATCCAAAAAAATCTAAATCATCCGCACCCCCAATTTTTCTTTCTAAATGCGTATTGATATACTCCGTTTGAAATGAAAACGGTCCTAAAACCGCAGCAAATTCTAAACCATAACTATACTGTTTTTCTACATCTTTAATTTTTCCGGTATCTAAATATCTGGTATCAGTCACGTGCGATTCCGGTCTCGATCGAAACCTGACTTCACTGTTATCTTCCTGATCAAAATAATTCAAACTGGCTCCAAAATGTAATACCTTAGTATCTTCACTCACAGGTGTAAAAGTAGTTCTTCCACTCAATCCCCAACTTTCATCACCCTCTTTAGACACATCATTATCAAATGATTCTCCAAAGAAACCTGCAGCAAAAGTCCAATTTTCTTGATAGCTTTCATATAATATACCCACACGCCGACCTATAGCAAATACGTTTGGCAAAGCATTTTCCATAAAAGTTGTGTGCTTACTACTAGTCAATTCCTCCAAACTAAATGGAGCTTTATTCTGCCCTATTTTAATTCGTTTATTAGTAAATCCATCATAAGATAAAAAAACCTCTTTAGCATCAGCACTACCTCCACCAAATTCAACATCAAGTTGATATGACCAGACTTCGTACATCTTACCATTAAACTCAATACGTGCACGACGAAATTCTGTGCCATCACCAATAGGCTGTTTGTCGTCACTATAATAAGCAGTGTCTATCATCATTCGACCGCCAACAGAAAAATTTGCAGAACCATCATAAGTAGAAATTTTCAAACCATTATCTATTTTGATTAACAGCTCTTTTTCATCATTTTTTTTCGTGTTAATTTGAGCAGGTATGCCTAAATTATTTTTATCATTATTATCAACCGCATCAACAATTTTCTCAAACTGTTCACTTGATATAGTTTCATTCTCTTTAAGAACTTCCAGAAGTGGCTTTAAGTCACTGTTCGCCTGTACTAATGATGGAATTAATATTAAAAAGATAAGTTTATTTATTTTTTTTAAGCATTGAATTATCATAGTCATTACATGGTTATTAACTAGATTAGTGTATATAATTTAAAGATTTTTAAATGTTTGTCAAACAGGAACAAATAGAAATTAGCTTTTAATTTTATAATTATTTCTTACAACATTCAACCTTTAATCCGATCCAATTTAATGAAGTTGCATTTTGATCAATACTGACTGACTCATAATTTTTAATTATCTGTCGCAAACGAACTGGATTGATTGTATTCTTTTTTACAGCACCCATTCCATGCAACGATCTAAATAAATCTAAAATAGAATGATAATTGGTTTGAACTTGTTTAACCTTATGTCGAATTACCTTAAAACCAGCCTGTCTAAACATTATCAACCACTCATTTTCGTCATAATATTTTATGGCAGAAATATCAGCACCAATTGATTTTAATAGATCTAATGTTCCATCAATAAAAAATACAGTTAGCAGATTACCATTGGCAGATAGACACTCATACCAATTTTTTAATACACAGATTGGATCATCTGCCCACTGAAGCAAACATGATGAATAAATATGATCAACGTTTGAACATATGGGTGACCATCCATCCATAACTTTCCACTCTAATGTTGGGTATTTGGCTTTTCCATATTTAACCATTTCGTTAGAAATATCTGTAACCTTTAATTCAGGATGAACATGACGCAAATAGTCTGTAAATATACCTGTTCCGGCACCTAATTCAATTGCGTTACTATTCAAAGTATATTTTGGAAGCCACTCCGCTGTCCAGGAGGCTAACTCTTTTTGCACCACAGCATATTTTTCATATGTTTCTACTTTTCGATCAAAATTCATGTTACAATTCAATATGTGATAAAAGCGTTTTATAATTATGACTAGCACCAATTATATTTTTAATATTATTTATTTTTCTCAGAAAAAATTTGCTATCGATTAACGCATCATTCTCACCAATTATAAACTTACAATTTTCAGCCTCCATCAGATCGACCCCTTTAGCCAAAATTACATTTAGCCCCCATATCAGATCTTCAATTTTGTAGGGAATAGAGTTATTCTGATTGTCATCCAAACCAGCCCGACTATAAAAATCGTTAATTGCTGCTAATGGTTCTCTTTTAATCCACTTCAATAAATATTTAATTTGAGTAATGGAAATTTTTCCCCCTAATTGAGCTTCAATTTTTAAATCAAAAAATGGAGCCAATAAATATATTGGTTTATCGATGAATTGATAAATTTTTTCCTTAATTATTAGATGAGATCCGAGAGAATAACCGATTAATACATCAAACTCATTTTTAGATACAATACTTGCCCAGTCTCTCGCCGGAACTACATAACGATGATCCATAAATGGCCAATTTTTCTCTACAGAATTCATAAATTCATTGGCATAAATTGCCCAACCGCCTAACCATAAAACTTTCATAACTATTTGTCAGCTACTCCAATTACATGTAGAATATAATTAAAATCCTTATCATTCAATTCACTGTTCAGTGAGATTCTGATTCTACTACTGTTATTGGGAACAGTTGGCGGTCGCACAAAACCGACACGTATTCCTTTTAATTCCAATTTCTCTTTTAGTTTTGCAGCTGCCTGAATATTTTGTAAAATTATCGGTACAATCGATGAATCACTAGCAATTATATTCCATCCATTTATTGATAAATTATTTCTAAAGACTTTTGAGCACTGTTGCCATTTCAGACGAAGCTCTTCCTTAGTATTTTTAATTATTGAAATTGCTGCTGCTGCTGCTGCAACTGATACAGGTGCTAAATATGTTGAATAAATAAACTCCGATGAAAAATTAATTAAATATTCTCTTATACTTTTCTGATGAAACAACGTATAAGCTCCCATCGACCCCAATGCTTTGCCCATAGTACCGACAAGCAGGTCAACCTGACTAACGACATCAGTTTGCTCAACTAAACCGCTACCAGTTTTTCCATACCAACCCAACGCATGTGCCTCATCAACAATCCAAAAGAATTTGTATTTTTCTTTTAGAGCAGCAATAGATTCTAGGTCTGGATAGTCTCCGTCCATGCTAAAAACTGATTCGGTAACAACAAATATATTTTTGCCGTTATTTTTTTTCAAAAGATTTTCTAAATGATCGATATCACAGTGACGATATCGACTGAAATGTGCTTTACTGCCCAATATTCCTTTGATCATACTATTATGGATCAAACGGTCTACTAACACGATATCATCTTTTTGTGGCAACCCTTGCAATATAGCCTGATTAGCCGTAAAACCAGAATTCCATATTAACCCATAATCAAAACCGTGCCACTGACATATCGACCGCTCTACTTGTTGATGAAGTTCAGTATAACCTGATATCAGCGGAGAGGATGAAGAGGATGCTCCCCATTTTTGCATTGCTTCAATTGAAGCTTTAATCACCTGTGGATTACGTGCCAATCGCAGATAATCATTATTTGATAGATCAATAACCTGATCGTCATTTTCTCTGGAAATTAATTTTCTCTGCAGATCATTTACGTGTCTTTCCTCCAACGCATCATCATAACGCTGACACCATTCTGGGTATTTGTTTTTATCTGCCATACTATTTTTTCCACGGAAATTTTTCATACTCCAAATCCCATTGATCATAACGTTGAACTGCAGCGACTGGAATTTCTAATTGATGAATGGCTTCTAAATTTGACTGATGTACTGCATCCTGTTGTCTGCTACATTCATTTAACCAAAAACAGGATTTAAATGAATAACGTTTCAAATAATTTTCTATCAGTCGAGATTGATTAACTGCACCTAACCTGTCTTCCAAAACTATTAAAGCATAGTCGACATTTAAAGCTTCAGCAAAATCCGCCCAATCGAAATTATTTGAATCGACTGGTACCGCTATCCCTCCAGCGCCCTCGATCAATCGCCATTCTGCATCCGGAAGTTCTTTTACTTTATCCACCAGACTATTCATTGTCCATTGACAATTCTGTATTGCCGCCAGCGGAGCCAACGGTTCTGGCAATGATAATATTGTCTCTGCTCTAACGTTTTGTTTTCCGGCAATTTTTTTGGCAACCGCTAAATCACCTTCACACAAATCAGGCTTACCACATTCTATCGGTTTAACTAATTGAATCGATTTATCATCGCATTTCAATAATCTTAACAATGTCGCCAACACATGTGTTTTACCGACACCGGTATCGTTAGCTGAAATAAAAATTGTCTTCATTTAGAAGAATAAAAAAATTTAAACTGCACAAGATTGAGCATGAATTGCCCTTGCTTCATTTGGGTCAAGCGCGTGTAGTTTCAATTTCTCCAGCAACTCATAATCTTTGCTCTGCTTTGGATTTTCGGTAGTTAGCAACTTATCACCGAGAAAAATACTGTTGGCACCGGCTAAATAACAAAGCGATTGCATTTCATCATTCATCTCAGTTCGACCGGCAGACAACCTTACCATCGACTTTGGCATTATAATTCGAGCAACTGCAATTATTCTGACAAATTCAAAAGAATCAATAAACTCGCGACCCTCCATCGGTGTACCGTCAACAGCTATGAGTGCATTAATCGGAACTGAATCAGGCTGCGGATCCAGGCTGGCTAATTCATGCAGCAGCTTTAAACGATCATCTATCGATTCACCCATTCCCAAAATACCTCCACTGCAAACTTCCATACCCGCCTTTCTAACGTTACTTAAAGTTTCTAAACGATCATCATAAGTTCGCGTTGTAATTATTTTGCTGTAAAATTCACGTGATGAATCTAAATTGTGATTGTATACGGTGCACCCCGCATCTTTTAATTTCACAGCCTGTTCCTCGGTCAACATTCCCATGGTGCAGCAAACCTCCATGCCAAGATTATCAACTGCCTGCACTGACTCTAAAACAGAATCAAATTGACGAGTTGACGATAAACTTCGCCAGGCCGCTCCCATGCAAAAACGTGATGCCCCATTAGCCTTAGCCTCTCTAGCAGATTTAACAATCGAGCATTTATCCATTAATTGCTCTGCCTCAACAAATGTATTATATCGAGCTGATTGCGGACAGTAAGCACAATCTTCTGAACAAGCACCCGTCTTCACTGATTGTAATGTGCAAAGTTGCACCCCTGCAGGATCCTGATTTTTCTGATGCACCTCCTGCGCACGATAAATTAATGTCGTAAACGGTAGATCATATAATTCTTTTATTTCTTCTAATGTAATTTTCATAATTTTTATTTTTGTTGTTATATTTTTTTGCCACAGATGAAACACAGATTAAACACAGATTTTTTTTTAATATTTTTTTATTATTTCTATTACCAAATTTCTGATTCTCTAAATCTAATATTTACTTTAATTCCATTTTATTATCTGTGTTCAATCTGTGTTTCATCTGTGGCAAATATTTTTCATCAATCAGTGGCCAATATTTATTTCAAAACTCCATCTATCGCTTTCACACAATTTGAAAAAAGATATTTCATTTCTTCTTCGTTAATAATTAAAGGTGGTACTATCAATAAGGTATCACATAACGGTCGCATAAGCAGACCCTGTTTTCGGGCTTCAATACAGACTTTTAATCCTATACGATCGCTGACAGGAAAATTTTCGTTTTTATTCTTGTCTGGACATAAATCTATGGCAGCCGCCAAACCTCGTTGTCTGATCTCTCTTACATTTGGATGCTTTCCTGAAAATTTTTCAAGTAAAGATCCAAATTGATAAATAGTCTCAGATAGATGTCCATGATCAATTAAATGCTCCAATTTCTCGATATTTTTTAAGGCGACAGCACAAGCTAACGGATTTCCGGTAAATGTATGACCGTGAAAAAAAGCGCGAAAACTTTCAAACGTTCCTAAGAATTTCTGATAAATTTTTTCTGACGTCAAAGTCGCCGCCATCGGAATATATCCAGCCGTTAATCCCTTAGCTAAGCAGAGAAAATCGGGTTCAACATTTTCTTCATTGCAGACAAAAAAATTACCGGTGCGCCCAAATCCGACAAACACTTCGTCTAAAATCAGATGCACGTTATGCACATTGCATAAGTCAGCTACTTTTTTCAAGAAACCTTTTGGTTGTAATTTCATGCCGGCTGCACCTTGTATCCATGGTTCCATTATTAGGCAGGCAATATTAGCAGATTCTTTTTTTAACAAAGTTTCTAACGCCTTCAAACTCTCAGAAGAATTTTCATTAATTACTTTTCCATTAACCTCTATGCAATTAGGAGCTTGAAATGAAAATGAGGGGAAACACCAATTATTAAATCTGCCGTGAAAGGTTTCATTTTTGCTCACAGACATTGCCCCAAATGTATCTCCATGGTAGCCACCCTCCATACTGACAGCATATTTTTTTTCAGGCTGCCCAACTAATTGCCAATATTGAAATGATAATTTCAATGCAATCTCGACCGCGTTAGAACCATTGTCAGAGAAAAATACTCGATTCAAATTACTCGGAGCCAAAGGAATTAATCGATGAGCCAATTCTGAACCGGCAGTATGGCTCAATCCCAAATATGTAGAATGAGCAACTTTATCCAACTGATTTTTTATAGCCTCATTAATATCTTTGTCATTGTGCCCATGAACATTTGTCCAAATCGAGGCATTGGTATCCAAATACCGATTTCCATCAATATCCCACAACCAGCAACCCTCCCCTCTATCTACTTGAATTTGAGGACATTGCAGATATTCTTCCATTTGTGTAAATGGATGCCATGAATGATCATGATCCCACTTATTGAAGTCAGTATCTGTCACTAATGTCTCTTCGAAAATTACCATAAGCTACAGACTAGCGAAATTTATCATTAGCTGTTTTTCAAGCTAATTGTTAACCAAATATCATCAATCACTTAACAAATAGAAAATATGCGCAATAAATATACCACTTAAACAATCATAACTTAGCATGAATCAACCTTAACCAAATATCTCTTACAAGTTATGAAAATCAGATTAATAAAAAAAATTTTAGTGAGTATCATAATATTATTCGCGGCCACTACCTCAGTTGTTTTCGCTAATACTGGCAATCCAGTCTTTGAGTCTCATTTGATAAAAAAAGCAAAGATCTCTGCGATGACTCAAAAAAGAATGGAAAAGATTATCCGAAAACATGTGGGTGATACCGAAGGATCGAAGGGACATATTACTTTTATCTATAAAAATATACCGTTAATGTGTGTGTCTGACGTCGCCCATAATCGCATGCGAATTATTGCTCCGATAGATAAATCTTCGAATGTCTCCTTCCCACAAATTCAGTTAATGATGGAATCAAATTTTCATGCGGCACTCGACGCACGTTATGCTACAAGCAATGGCATTCTCTATGCAGCATTTATTCATCCGTTATCTTCACTTACTGAAGAACAAATTATTTCAGCACTCGATCAAGTCGCTACATTAGCCTTAACATTTGGTACTACTTATACAAGTGGCGGTTTAATTTTTAACGGCGGTCAAAATCAAGCCGAGCCATACCCGGCAAAATCAAAGGAAATTGATTTGTAAGAGCTATTCGTTACTTATATGAAAATAATCTAGTATAATTTTAAGGGGGAATTGTGATTGCTGATAATTAAGGCATAATAACAAACTGCCTGTAAAAAATTGGCGACGCCAATTTTTTGAAATTTCGATTTATCTATAAATCACTTTCTAAAACTCGATAGAATTTAGTATCACTGTTATTAATTAAATCATAAACAGATAATGTGCTGCCATCCCCCTGAATGTTCTGTTGGATTTTTATCCAATTATCATCTTTTAGGTCATTCCTAAACTCAACAGAGTATTTCTTGTTTACTGAAGAATCCCACGAGATATTAACTGCGTTATTAATTTGTGAGGAAATTTCAAAATCAACCGAATCCATGTCTTCCAAGAGATAAATTACACCAGAATCACCAACAATTACAAAGCGATTGTTGCCATAAGCTATACTTGGACTAAACGTATCTTCTCCAGCTATATTTTTATCACCCCAGGTATTACCTCCATCAACACTGATTCTAACAGCCCCACCAGACCCAACAATAATCAGATAATTATTTCCTGATGCCAGACCCGAAAAAATACTGCTACTGCTAACGATGTTAGAAATTTCATCCCATATTTCCCCATTAGTGGAACGATATACAACACTGCCAAATGTTGGAGAGGACTTACATCCTACTGTAAATAAATTTCCCCCATGCGTAATGATATTATCAACATAACAATTATTCTCCAAGCGTGGAAACCAATTGCGAGCATCAAGCGAAGCTTGTACATCTCCATTTTCACCACTGTAATAAAATATCCCATCTATTTTCACTAAATTATATGAACCTGTATTCTCTCTTATGATATTCCAGTTTGTTAAATCAGTCGATGTTGCAATATACTCAAATGCAGCTAGGATATATTCACCGTTATTATAGAGTATATCGTAAAGATTATCTTCACTACTATTTATATCTGTTGTGATGGGAGACCAGTTGACTGCATCTGTTGAGGTAATGATTATATTCTTACCCAAAGCAATATACCGGCCTTTTTCAAATGCAATTCCATTGAGATCATTTGAGGTCTGGCTTGATTGTAAACTCCATATTTTACCATCAGGTGATGTGATTATGGCACCTCCGTTACCAACGGCAATAAAAAGATTATTAAAATAGCGAACTTCCTGAATATTTTGTGTTGCAGGAGAGGTTTGCTTTTGCCAATTGGAAATTTCCGGTATTGCTGTGACCGTAAGTGACTCTAGGTTAAATAATGGATCATTTTCATTATCTGTAGGTAAATTATGTGAAAGTGTATAAGATTCGCCTGCTTTAATAAACGGAATTGTTCCAGTGTCAAAATTAATGGAGATTTCTGTCTGTGTACTTCCTGATGGAATAACATTATTACCTGATACTCCATTGGATCCACTGAGAGTAAAAAAACGTCCAGTTGGGACATCTTCTCTTTGCCCTATTTCATATGAGGTTATTTGAACATTTTGATTAAAAGTTATATCAACGCTAATTACGTCAGAGGTGCCTGCTTCAGTTGATGAAGAGAACAGAATACCAGAATTTTCAACTTCCCCTACTGACCCTCCATTTGTTATTACTGCATTAGTAAAGGTCACTGTTATGCCGCCAACAGTTACACTGTCTCCATTATTTAGACCATTTGATAATGATGAAACAGTTGAATCAAATGTAATAATTTCTCCATTTACTTCTGTCGTTAGTGAGCTTATCATTGTCAAGGTGGTGATAAGGGTGCACACTATTGTAATTGTTTGTGTGATTAGTTTAGGCAATTGTTTAAAGAAAGATATTTTCATTTTAAATTATTTTTGTGTTATTGTTTTATTGAAAAAAATTTGCAACTATATCATTTCAAGTAGAAGTGAAAATTTTCGATATTGTTGGATTATTAAAATTTGAGTTTTTTAAAAGTCAAAATAAAACACACATGACGTCTTCCAATTTATTTTACCTGACTTCCATTTCTCCCATCCAACAGCAAATTAACGTAGCCGGAATTCGTAATAAATTTGTTTTTTCCGAAACCAACTAATAAAGATCCCCGCCGCAAGCAGCGGGGTATTAGAAGAGTTCAAGTTCACATATGATACGCCGCAAGCGGCGGGGAATACAACCCCAAGCGATTTAATAATGTCAAAATCTTCCTGGAATTTGATGACTCTGTAACTGCGTTCCACATATTCCCTTTGAGCCGGGTGCAGAAAGACAGTCCACTTTTCCCATGGATATTCGAGAGCACGTTCAAGTTCTTCGACATTACTCATGACACGGAATCGGCGTTGGGCATCAGGATGTTCGAACGGTTCTTCAACAGCACTAACCGGCTCAATTAACTGCGGAGTGTTACCCGTTGCCAATTCCAAAAGTGCTTCTGCAGCTTCACTGGGCAGGTGGACAACCAATTCCATTAAGCTATCCTCATTTGCCAGACGCACATCGTTTAACCATTCAGCAGGCACACCATAACGAAGCAAATCATCATTTGATATGTGCTCAAACAATTGCGGTTTGAGAGATACGGCCTGTTCAACCTCAACGTATTTTGGAATCGTAATTTCTTTTACCAACTCTCGAACTTCAACCAGTTGAGCCGCCCCAGTTTTTGGATGCGTTTCCAGCTTACGTTGCTCTGCCCAATTATAAGCTTTATAATCATTCTGCCATGTGAGTGCCATAGCTTATTATTGGATAGCATCTCAGCAATTTCCTCAGCACGTGCTTGTTTTTCTTTTAAATAAACCTTTTTCTCTGGATTGGTCTTGTGATATTTCCAGTCTTTAAATTTATATTTTAAACATTTCGTTGCTATTCACAAAATGTTTGTCATTGATGGCTTCACTTTTCATTTATCCCAGTAATGACATCTGAACATCTTAAACCAAATATTATCATTCGTGGAGCACTCTTTCCTGAAGCCATTCAGGTCATAGAAATAAAACCAACTGGAGGATTAGTTAAATTGATTGGAACAGGTGTTGATTCCAATCAGACCTATCAACATATTCTGGACGAAAATCAGATTGCCCAACTGGAGATGAATCCAGAGATAAAGGAAGACCATGCAACATACAGAGAGGAGATGGCAGATGGCTAAGTTAAGAGTTTTTGTCAGTTCTGTTCAAAATGAGTTGAGTAAGGAGCGAGCTGCCATTTTGCAGGTGATTACCGTTGACCTGTTTCTGAATAGTTGCTGTGAGGCGATTCTCTATGACAAAACGCCAACCACTGGCAAGCCCAGTAAAATGGCCTATTTGGAATTACTAAAGTCATGCAAAATCTATCTATTGATAATAGATGTCGAATACGGTCGTCTTGATGGAAACCTTTCGGCCACACATACTGAATATAGACAGGCGCAAAACATGGGACTCCCTACAGCAGTCTTTATTCGGGGATTAGACAGTGCCAAAGACAAAAATCGTGAGGCAAGAACAGAGGAGTTCATTAACGAAATTATCGCAGATGATCACAGGTATAGCCGTTTCCATGACCGCGAAGATTTGAAGCCCGCCGTTCGGAAAGCGCTCCATTCCATCTTGAAAAATCAATACAACCTAATGGCAACGCAAGCGGAAGAATGCGAAACCGAACACCAAATTGAAACAGCCTCACGATTTGAGACCAATCTCATGGATGAGGTTACATGTAAAGCTCTTGACAAAGAATCCTTATCGAAATTGGTCGAAATTGTGATCGAAAAACCCGGATTGCGGATTTTTGACGATGCCCCTGAACATGCACTAATGACGCGCGGTTTGGCAATTTCACATCGTGGGAAGACAGCAACTGTCAACCAAGCTGCATTTATATTATTTCATCCTCATCCAGCAAATCGTTTTCCTCAATGTGAAATCCTTGCCGACGCCTATGAAGAACCCAAAATATCCAGCAAACCTAAGGGTCAGGAAACGATAAACGCTTCACTGATGAAAGCCGTTGAGCAGACACTCGTGTTCATCGATAAGCATACTTTTCACCCCCGCCGCGTTGTCGGCCTTAACAATCTTCGTCTCAACGAATATCCTAACAAGGCACTCCGAGAAATTTTCATCAACGCTTTAGCACACCGAAACTACGAGGATGCTACACGAAAAGTCATGCTTCGGATATTTAGTGACAGAATTGAGATCGCAAGTCCAGGATACCCACTGAAGCCTCTGACGCTGGCAAAACTGCAAAAGGGTAATTATCGTCCGTGCTCACGCAATCCGCTCATCACGCAGACTCTTGCACTGTTGGGCCAAATGGAGCAAAGAGGCACCGGCTTTGCCCGAATGCGTGAGGCTATGCTCGACCATGGTCTTGAACCGCCAACGCTCTCACAGAGTGACGGCTATTTCGTTGTCACATTGCACGGACCAAATGGTGATTATGAACGTCTGCGGGTTCCGATAGAGGCTCAGGGATTTATTACTCCAGCGGTCGAAGCAGAGCTCAATGAACGTCAGAAGAAAATTATGCTTGAGGCTCAAAAATCAGGTTCTGTAACCAGTGGGTGGTGCAAAAAAGCTTTTGAAGTGGCTTATAACACGACCTATCGAGACCTTTCCGACCTTGTTAAACGCAACCTTCTCGTTCAGGTGGGTAAAGGTCGTGCCACACGTTATGAACTTATTCCAGGAGTGCGATAACTTCCATGATTCTAAAGTATATTTTGTTGAGTTGCCTGCAATCAATCGTATCGCTGAGGATGTGGAATCTATCGATAATCTATCGACGATTCCGGAAAATCTATCGACATACTCCCAAACGCTCCTGAATTGATCGATAATCAAATGACTTCCCAGCTTAGGATTGCAGCGAAATCCCCCGGCGAGAAAGCTGGAATCGTCAGGTATCGACAATTCTTTTTCTTTTAAGCACACATTCCTTAGTATTTTTATTCGTTTTTTCTTATTTATTATAACCGTAATCATGGCGGAGTTGTAAAGATAGACTCATCAAGTTGAAGTGCATGTAGGTATTGCTGCTGGTAAACTAGAAGTTTTCTGGTAATTTG
>JAJFLR010000033.1 GCA_021772565.1 Opitutales bacterium
AGGCTTCCTTCCCACGACTCCTCACAAAATCGCAGTTGCCATAATCTAGTATTTTATTATTACCATTATTCATGATTTTAATTAGTTCATATACAGAGGACTTGAACCTCATTAACTCATACACATGCCAGGCGCACACAAAACAGTTGACGACAACCTGTAAAAGCCGCGCTTTGCGCAGCTTTCCAGGTGCGTCACTTTAGCGTTCGATGGAAAAAGAAAACTAAATCTTGACAATGTTGCAAAATGCAACACGCTCATTATTTATGAGTGATACAGCCACAGTACATGCAAGAATAAATCCTACTGTAAAAAAGGAGGCTGAAAGTGTATTTTTACGTTTGGGGATGACTCCAACTGAAGCTGTAAGGCTTTTTTATACGCAGGTATCTCTACACAAAGCAATTCCATTCCAACTTCACATTCCAAACGAGTTGACAAAAAAAACTCTAAATGAAAGCGCGAAAGGAATTAATGTAAATCATTATAATAATGTAGAAGATTTGTTTGCGAGTTGGGATGAGTAAAATAGTAGAAGACACCAAGCAATTCTCCAAAGATCTCAAAAGAGCAAAGAAAAGAGGGAAAGATATAAAGAAACTTAAAAAAATTGTTGGACTTTTATCTAACGATCAGCCTTTGGACGACAAGTTTAGTGATCATGCTCTCATAGGAAACTGGAAAGGTTCCAGAGATTGTCATTTAGAGCCTGACTGGATTTTAATATATACGAGCAGTAATACAGTATTAAGACTAGAAAGGACTGGAAGTCATTCTGATTTATTTAAAAAATAGATATTAAAAAATTAAGTAACAGAAGTTGATTGAAATACTAACGACATAGTGAAATCGATAATCGAGCAAAGCGACTGGAGCTAACCATATTACACCGCCGAAAATTTGAACGATAAACAGGAAACGAACATTGACTTTAAATTGTACGAGAATGAAGTAGTAGCGAAGTCCAGACGTTCGATTAAAGTAAAAATACAGTTGCTCCATATTAGTTAGAGGTATTTCGTTATTATAATTATTGGTAACTACTCAGCATGTATAAAAGATTAAAATATGCTATTCAGAATCAGCAGAGTGAAGCCATGCGGCTATCGGTATCGGTATCGAATTTCTCGAAAGCGATACCGATAGCCGTTTTACCAGCCTTTGCCAATAGGCTATTGCTTGGATTACTGATACCGATACCGAAATATATCTCTATTATTAGCCATGCTAAGTTATTATGATTATTGACGCTATAAATTATAGAAATACCCATGAATCAAAAGCTTAGGCTTATAGAATTCATTTGGAGATGATATCAGTAGCAATTAAGCTGAATATGTTCTAAAATCTAGTAACTTGAAGCAACTTTTTGATGAAGTTCATAATCGATATCAATAGCCGTAAAATTTTATACAGTCACAAAATAATTAGCTATTTATCACAAACTTATTGATTTGAGTATTAAACAATGTCAGTAAATAAATCATTCATTAAATAAATTTTATAATATCTATTTTTAATAAACAAATGGCTTCGCCGACAGATATTCGCAAAGGAAAAGTTATAAACTTTAACGGGACACCACATATAGTACTTGATACACAACACAGAACTCAAGGAAGACAAGCTGGATTTGTACAAACTACCATGCGAAATTTAAATACTGGCAGTACGACTTCAACTAAATATCGGGGGACAGACTCGGTAGATTTTTTAATGACAGATACAGTGAAACTCGAATTCAGTTATACTGATCAGGAAGGATTTCATTTTCTACATCCGGTAACTTTTGGTGATACAGTTCTTACAAATGAACTAGTCGAATATAGTAAAGATTATCTTTGCGAAGGAAATCTCTATGATATTCTTTTTGTAGATGAAAGAGCTGTTCAAATTCAATTACCTGCATCCATTGAAATGAAAATTGTAGTTGCAGCTGAAGGATTGCGCGGTGATACTGCAAGTTCTGCACTGAAGCCTGTTACCACTGAAACTGGGATGGTTGTTCAAGCTCCACTATTCATTAAAGTTGATGATGTAATTAAAATTAGTACTTCAGATCGCTCCTATCTTGGCAGAATCTAAATTAAATCAAATTAGATTCATGAAAATCTTTACTTCATAAATTTCTTTGTAAACTTATTAACCATGCAGGATATCAATTCTATTATAGATCAAGTAGAAATTGCTCACAAAAATAGTAAAATACTAAAGTCAACTTTTGAAAATATTTCAGATTGGCTAAATGCAGGTTTTCTATCTGATTGGGCTTTAGAGAGTATAAATGAACTTGTAGTTAATGAGTCATGGAAGGAATTAGACGATAGATTCTATAGGCAATTAAAATTTGGAACAGGTGGACTGAGAGGACGAACTATTGGTAGTATCGTTACCAGTATTGAAAAGGGAATCCTTTCTGATCAAGACACACCTCAATTTCCAGCAATTGGTACTGCAACATTTAATGAATTTAATTTAGTCCGTTCAACGATTGGCTTGTATAATTACTGCAATATTTATTTACGTGAATCATTGGGGAAATTTGATATTCCAAAGTTAATAGTTGCTCATGACGTTAGACACTTTTCTCGACATTTTTGTGAACTGGTTGCTTCAACGTGGACACAATTAGGTGGATTAGCTTTAATATTTGATGGACCTAGATCCACACCTCAATTGAGCTTTACTGTGCGTCACCTTAAATCACTTGTTGGAGTTACCATTACAGCAAGTCATAATCCACCTCATGACAACGGATATAAAGTAACGTTTGATGATGGTGCACAAATTACTCCAATGCATGCAGACGGAATTGTAAAAAGTATTGAAGCAGTAAATCTCGCGGAAATCCCTCAGTATTTAAATAAAGTAATGAATAATGTTATTACTTTACCCAAATCAGTAGATGATGACTATCTCTCTGCGTTAGATCAAAATATTCTTTATCCAGAAGTTTTTAAAAATACAGACTTAAAAGTAATTTTCACATCACTTCATGGAACCGGCAGTATCATGTCTGTACCACTCATGAAGAAGCACGGTATAGAAGTCATTGAAGTAGAAGAACAAGCTCAAATGGATTCCAGATTCCCGACAGTGAAATCTCCAAATCCCGAGTATCCAGAAACTATGCAGCTAGCATTAAAAAAGGCTGATGAATTGAATATTGATATAGTAATGGGAACTGACCCTGATGCTGACAGACTGGGAATTGCAGTACGAGATGAAAATGGAAAATTAAATCTGTTGACGGGAAATATGACCGGATCAATCCTTGCGGAATACCGAATATCGAAATTAAAGGAAAAAGGAATTATACCCAAAGAAGGTTCCAAAAATGCTGCATTAATTAAAACTTTTGTGACAACACCTCTGCAGGCAGAAATTGCCAAAAAGAATGGACTGAAACTAATAGAAACACTGACCGGGTTCAAATGGATCGTTGAAAAATTAAAAGTTTACGAGGATAATTTAATTGAAAATATGCTTTCTAGTGAAGGTATAGCCATAGATTATGATTTAACCGACATGTATAAAAGAGCAGAGTTACTTTTAAAGTACAGTACTTTCTTTGTTTTTGCAGGTGAGGAGAGTTATGGTTATCTGGCAACTGATTTGGTGCGAGACAAGGATGCAAACGCTATTACAATTATTATATGTGAATTGGCTGCAGAGCTCAGAAAACAAAATAAAACCATAAATGATTATCTCAATGATATCTATTTAAAATATGGTTATTATTATGAAGAATTATTCAGCATTAAGTATGAAGGTGCTACTGGATCTACACAAATGCAAAACTTTCTCGACACGTACAGCAATTCACCACCAACTGAAATCGGGGGATTAAAAGTTACTCAAATTAAAGATTTTAGCAATCAAGATATTGTGGATGAAGATGGAGTTCTACTACCTAAACAAATGCTGTTTTTTGTAAATTTAGATAACGGATATACTTATGCAGCAAGAGCAAGTGGCACCGAACCAAAATTAAAATTTTACTTATATGCACGTGAAGCTATTAGTGAAATTTCGGAATTATCAAAAGCAAAGCAAAAAGCGTATGATACTTGTCGTAGAATTGAAGTCGCCCTAACAGAGGATGCTAGAAAAAGAGCCGAAGGGTAAAAACTTACTTTGAATAAAATTAATCTACTCGATTGGTAATTTCAACGAGATGATAACCAAATTGAGTTTTAACCGGTCCATGAACTACACCTATATCTCCAGTAAAAACAACATCATCAAATTCCTTAACCATTTGCCCTGGGACAAATTCACCTAATGCCCCACCTTGTTGCCCAGATGGACATTTTGAATGTTCTTTTGCCATCTCTTCAATTGATTTTTGTGAGCTTCTTAATTCTGATTGCCCTATTCTTATTGGCCACAATGAAAGCAGTGAAAAGATAAACATAATTATACACGTCCATGCAAATTTTTCAGGAAATAAACGCTTAGCTTTATATAAGATTAGACTAAGAAAATAACCTAACCAAATTAACAGACTAAATATTATTTTAATTAAAGTAACGCTATTCCAATTGTCAACCCAATAGACAGATCCAATTAATAATGAAAATGTTAATACCGTTATTCCTATGATCAACAATCGGCAATTCATTTTGTCCAATTGAGCTACAGAAGGTAAATAAGGGAAAAGGCTATGTGATTGCTTGTGTTTCAAGCCGTAATTTTGGATGATGTACATGCCTGATGTTAAAGCCAGAATAGAAAATACACCGTAACTAAAAATTGCTAATGAAGCATGTGTCTCAAGCCAGGGGCTATCATTGAATAGTGATGGCTGATATGCATAATCCCACTTTGTAATAAAAATTGTCAATAAATTCAGAATCGACGCAAACCCTGAACTAAAAAGTCCTAGTAAACTCATCCGGTATGCCGGACCAATTACAATATATAGCAATACAGTTGACCATGTGATGAATTGAATAACTTCAAATGGATTACCAAGTGGACAACTTTGCGAAACCATACCTCGTTGATAAAGTGCGATGGTTTGCAATCCCAAGCCTCCAACTATCAAAGACAGAGTTATTGTATGTGAAAACTTTTTTGATCTCCATAGAACACTGATTCCAAGTAAAAATGCCGTTACATAAAATAGAGTTGCTAGTAAAAAAAATGTTCGATCCTCAATCATTTGTATCTGCAAAAATCTATAAGATATTTATAGTTGAATATAGTCAGACTGCATTAATGAAATTTCTGTCATATCTCCAGAATATAAATATGGCTTCAATTTTCTAACTAAGCGATTTGGAATATTGCCTTTTATAAATACACCTTCACCACATGGTATCTCTTCTAGTATACCCCCATGTAATCGCATTTCTCCCAATAATTCATAACTGTTGTAAGGAATTAACAGATTCATTGAAACTGTAAAATCATTTAGTATTTTCTGTAACACCTTATATAAGTTTTCGATCCCTTGTTTTGTATGGGCACTAACAGTAACACAATTATTTTCAATGTTTTCTAAATACATATTTTCAAAATTATTATCATCTACCAAATCAATTTTATTAAAAACAGTTATTATTTTTTTATCCTCAGCATCCAATTCATTTAAAACACTTAAAGTAGTTTCACGATGTTTTTCATAATCAACATGAGAAACATCAACAACATGAATAAGAAAGTCTGTAACCAATGTTTCTTCCAGTGTCGCTTTAAATGCATCAATTAATCGATGCGGTAATCTACGAATGAACCCCACTGTATCGGTCAAGAGTAACGTTTGGCCAGATGGTAGTTTCATTCTCCTGGTTGTGGGATCAAGCGTAGCAAACAGTTTATCAGCCACAAAAGAATTTGATTGAGTAAGACAGTTTAATAATGAAGATTTTCCGGCATTGGTGTACCCTACCAGTGCAGCAGTCGGAAGTGGAATACGTGAACGTTGTTTCCTTTGCTCAATACGGTGTTGAATCACTTCAAATAAATCTGATTTTAATTTAGCAATTCGACTCCTAACTAACCGTTTATCTGTTTCCAGTTGCATTTCACCGCTACCACGTAAAGCTACACCACCGCCACGTTGACGATGCAGGTGAGTCCACGCTCTCTTCAAACGCGGCAACGAGTATTCCATCTGAGCAAGATCAACTTGTAGGACTGCTTCTTTAGTTTGGGCTCTGCGAGCAAAAATTTCTAATATTACCTCCTGTCTATCAATAACGCATAAACCACTTTCACGTTCCCAATTTCTTTGTTGGCTCGGAGTTAATTCATCATCAAATATTATAAACTTGCATTTATATTTTTTAGCTAATTCAATAATTTCAATGGCTTTGCCACTACCAAGTAATAATCGCGAATTAGGATATCGAATTCGCGTGATTATCTTATCAGCAACAGAAATATTAATATTTTCAACTAATTCCTGAAGTTCTGAGAGTAATTCAGAAGATTCGCCCGAACGATCATAATTTTTTTGAATACCTACTAGTAAGGCAATATCATCTGAGTCATCGTCTATTGTTGTATTATTCAACTATAGATAAATTTTTCTTTATAATAGTTGAAAATTCTTCAATGGAATTCTTTTTAGTTAGTACTTCAGCGTTTTTTTTGTCACTTGCATTCACCACAAAAACTAAACCTGTTTTATTATTTTTCTTTAATAAAGACTCCATACCCAATGCAGATGCCAATAATCTGGATTGTTTTGCTTTATCCTCATCTGTAACATCTAAAGTTATAAATAAAGCAGAAGTGTTTGAAAAATTATTTTTTAGTTCACTCAATTTTGGCTCTAACGCTTTACAGGAACCACACCAGTCTGCGTGAACTTTTACTACATAAACTTGAGGTTCACCATTACCATTTATAGCAACCTCACCAGCATAAATAAATAATTGCTGAATTAATAGAACCAGGAGCGTTGTATATATCCAGCGTTGAAAAAAATTTAATCTACTTCTCATTGATTAACTTTCTTTATCTGCTTCAGAAATATTAGAATAATTTTCCGGGTCGTAAATATAACCCACACCATGAATAGTACGAAATGCTTCAAGCGATAATCCGTGTCGTTCAAATGAATCACGTATTTTCACAATATACTGATCAAGTGATCTACTTCTGACATCAGCATGTATCCCCCACACTGCGTGAATGAGGCTTTTTCTAGTTAATACTGTACCTGTATTTGAAGCTAAATACGTAAGAATTCCCAATTCTTTTCGCCCTATTTTTTCAATAACACCATCAGAAAATTTCACTTCTAATCTGAAAGGATTAATTTCAGCACCACAAAAATCAAACGGTTCCTGAGATAGCTTAGCATTTTTAGTTATATTATAATCTTGAGAAGTTTCAGCTCGACGCAGAACTGCATTAATTCTCGCAACAAGTTCTGGAAAACTAAATGGTTTTGCCATATAATCATCAGCACCCATATCAAGGCCTCTGACCTTATATACTTCTGAATCATTAGCCGTCAAAAAAATAACCGGCACTGAAACATTATTTTTTTTCAAATCTTCCATTAGACTGAATCCACTTTGATCCGGCAGATTTATGTCTAACAACATTAAATTGGCAAAATTACTTTGTAAGTATTTTAATGCATTTCCAGCTCGGTGATAAACCTGAGTTGTCATGCCTGCTCGCTCTAATTGATCTGCAACTAGAGTAGCTAATTCTTTTTCATCTTCAACTATTAGTATTAAAGGTTTAGGACTTGCTGCACTCATTTGTATATGTGTTGTGTAATTTTAGGTAATTTTTCTTTTTCAATTGATAATTTTTAATAATTAAATTTTACAAAATCATTTTTAGTAGATGGCTTCTTTATATTAATTAGTAAATTTAATTCATTTATTCTTTATTAATTTTAATTTTTTACAATAGTGATTTTTGACAGTTTTACAATTTTTTATTTAATTTTTAACAATATATACCCTATTTTTACTGAGATTCACTACAAAACTGGTATTTCAACCAATTCTCATAAGTAATTACATATACTAACATTTATTATATTTAAAAATTAATTTTAAAGTAATTAAAGAAATCACTGATAAATAATTGTAATTTGAAAGATTGTAAATATGGAGAATGTAACCATCGCACTTATTCAAAGTAGATCACTTAAAAGTAAAAGTGAAAATTTAGAATCAACACTCAATAAAATTATCATTGCGGCAAGTAACGGTGCCAAGATAATTTGTTTACAGGAACTTTTTTTAACAGACTATTTTTGCCAGGCACAAGACACTCAAAATTTTAGTCTATCCGAATCAATTCCTGGACCTACTACCAACGAGATTTGTCAGTTAGCAAAAAAACTAGGTGTAGTAATAATTTTACCTCTGTTTGAATTTTTAGAACCAGGAATATATTATAATACGGCTGCCGTAATAGATGCTGACGGTACTCTATTAGGAATATATAGAAAAACTCACATACCCCAAGATCCCGGGTTTGAAGAAAAATTTTATTTTACCCCTGGTGATTTAGGATATCAAACGTGGAAAACAAAATTTGGTAAAATTGGTGTCCTGATATGCTGGGATCAATGGTTTCCCGAAGCGGCAAGGCTAACTGCACTAAAAGGTGCTGATATTATTTTCTACCCAACCGCAATTGGAAAGTTAACTCATGAGAATGAAACAACTTTAAAAAAACAACTCCATGCTTGGCAAACGATACAAAAAAGTCATGCCATTGCTAACGGCTGTTATATCGCTTGCGTAAATCGTGTTGGAAATGAAGAAGGAATAGATTTTTGGGGACAATCATTTGTTTCTAATTTCTATGGAGAAACAATAGGCTGCGCGTCTACTGATGATGAAGAAACTCTAATAGTTGATTGTAACCTGAAAGCAATTAATGAATTCAGACAAACATGGCCATTTTATCGCGACAGACGAATTGATACATATTCGGAGTTAAATAATTCATATACAAATTGTGATACTCAAAACTTTAACGTTAATTGAGTCGCCACAAATTGTTTCCCCTGCTCAAGTTCTCCATCCTGATCACTTAGACTGTACTGAGCTTTAAATTGTAACCTCCGATTAAATCTATATCCAATTGATGTTTCTATTCGACTCAATCCACGATCCCAATTTACTTCACTTCCACTACCGTTATTTATTTCATCAAAAAACTGTTGCCCCCAACGAAATCCGGAAAAAAAATGAGTAGTCCATTTATATTTTGCCTCAATATAATAACTAAATGTTCCAACATCGCCAACATTCGGAACTTCAAACTTACTATAAATTAATTCTGACCAGAGTTGAAATTTATGTCGCGCCCAAGAAATATCAAACCCATATATCTCTTGATTATAATCACTAATGCTAGAGCCTTGTGGTAGTAAATTTTGAAAGGTTGCAGTATCATTAATATAATTACCCACACTTGCTGAAACACCGACACTCCAAGCGGCATTTGGTCGGTATCCTATACGGCTTGTCCAAATGGGATGACTCCAATCATAATCATCCCAAACGTTTGGTCGGGATGATACTGGTTTGTTTTTAATAGATAGAGCTAGATCAAATTTCTCGAATTTACTAACTGCAGACACTCCGCTTGAATACACAGGACCCCATATTATTGGAACCCAATTTTTTTTATTATCAACAATATTTCTATTTGCTAACCAGGCAGCAGCAGATGGTAAAATTCTATTGTCAAAAACAATAGTAACGTTCTCGTAAGGAAGCGGCATATTGATAAATGGATTCTCCCAAGAGTCATGACGACCGGCCCAGTTACCAAAAATTGTCGCAAATTTCCCGACTTGAAAATTATATGTGACATTATTTTCAGCAATTGTGTAGCGCAGTAAGAATTCATCAACCCGAGTATCACCCTCTTTTTTATAACCAGGATCAAAACCACGATCCCATCTGAACTTAATAAATCCATATATATTACTGCCAATGTTAGCATCTAAAAAAAATGTCAGCCTTGGATGGAAAAAAAGTTTATCATCACTAAAAATTAATCCCGGTGGATTTTGATCGATATAGTACAGCTCTAAATCCTGATGACCACTAAGCTGTAATTGAAAAAAATTATTGGCAGTCGAAATCGATAATGGGCTTAAATAATTTGCATAACTCGTTAGACAAATTAAGTTCAAAAGCCAAATAAGTGGGACTCGGCAATTTCGAACTTTCATAATTGGGATTTTTTTAATACGGAATAGAAATAAAATTCACAAACCTATCAAAACGTTACAATAAAATTTTCTACTGGAATACGTAACGACTAAACTATGACACACTAGAAGCCGGTAGATCTTGTTTAAAAATAAGGTGGTCATCTTCAAATTCAACAAATATTGTTTCACCAGATTTAACTTCATGCCTAAGTATTGCTTCAGCTAGAGAATCTTCCAAGTACCTTTCAATTGCTCTTCTTAAAGGCCTTGCTCCATATTTTTCATCATAGCCTTGATCAATTAAATAATTTTTGGCGGCAGAGCTTACTTCCAAAACAGTTTCTTGTTGATCATAAAGACGTTTTGCTACTTTACGTAATTCTATATCAATAATGCTTAATAAATTCTCACGTGTTAATGACCTAAAAACTATAAGCTCATTTACCCGATTTAAAAACTCAGGTTTAAAAATTCTTTTAGCCTCCTCCATTATTTTATCTTTTACTTTATCAAATTCATTTTCAACATTCTCAATTCCACCAAAACCGAGTGAGCTTGACTTTTGTAATATCTGAGCGCCCACATTAGTAGTCATGATTATTATTGTATTTCTAAAATCAATAGTACGCCCAAGGCTATCAGTTAACCTTCCATCTTCCAAAACCTGTAACAATAATTGCGTTACTTCAGGATGTGCCTTTTCAATCTCATCAAATAGAACAACACAATAAGGTTTTCGTCGTACGGTCTCAGTAAGCTGCCCTCCTTCTTCATGACCTACATAACCTGGCGGCGAACCTATCAGTCTAGATACAGAAAATTTTTCCATATACTCCGACATATCAATTTGAACAATAGCATCCTGTTCACCAAATATTTTCTCAGCTAATACTTTTGCCAAATGTGTTTTCCCAACACCAGTTGGCCCCATAAACATAAATGAGCCGATGGGTCGTTTTGGGTCTTTTAGATCAGCACGTGATCTTCTAAGTGCCTTGGCAATTGCAATCGTGGCAATATCCTGTCCGACTACATCTTCCTGCAATTCTATCTCGAGACGCAAAAGTTTTTCCGATTCTTTTTGCTCCATCCGGCTAAGTGGAATACCAGTCCAACTAGAAATTATTTGCAAAATATCATCTTCATCTACGGTAATTTGCGTTTCTTCTCTATTGCGTTTCCATTCTTCCAGCATTGTTTCTTTCTTAGCTCTTAGCTGCTTCTCATTGTCACGTAAACTAGCAGCATTTTCGAATTGTTGTTTACGAATAGCTTCTTCTTTTTCAGAGCAAATTTTTTCGATTTCATTACTCAAATTCTCAAGATCAGGAGGTCGATTAAGTGAAGTAATTCTAGCCCTTGAACCGGATTCATCCAAAACATCAATAGCTTTATCAGGTAAAAATCGTCCGGTTATATATCGATCTGAATATTGTGCAGCTGCTTTAAGTGACTCATCAGTGAATACGACTTTATGGTGTTCTTCATATTTATGGCGAATACCTTTTAAAATTTGAATTGTGTCTTTTATTGAAGGAGCCTCGACCATTACGCTTTGGAAACGTCTGTCTAGAGCACTATCTTTTTCAATATATTTTCGATATTCACCTAAAGTCGTTGCACCAATACATTGGAGTTCCCCTCTAGACAGTGCTGGTTTAAAAATATTTGAAGCATCCATTGCACCCTCAGCAGCACCTGCGCCGACAATTGTATGGAGCTCATCAATAAATATTATGATGTTTTTAGCCCTTCGAATCTCATCCATTACAGCCTTAATGCGTTCTTCAAATTGCCCACGGTATTTAGTACCGGCCACCATTAGTGCTAAATCCAATGTTATTACTTTTTTATCAACTAATATTTCCGGGACTACACCAGATGAAATTTCCTGCGCCAACCCTTCCACAATTGCTGTTTTCCCCACACCGGCTTCACCAATTAATACCGGATTATTTTTTGTACGACGGCATAAAACCTGAATCACACGACGAATTTCTTTTTTCCGACCAATAACCGGATCCAATTCACCTTTTCGTGCTAATTCGGTTAAATCTAAACCAAATGCTTTTAGAGCAGGTGTTTTTACATCTTTCTTGTCTTCACCACCACCAGTTGATGCAGCTACAGGCTCATCCTGACTACCTGTAAAATTTGGATCAAGCTCGCATAATATTTCTGTTCTGCAACGTTCAATATCAATATCAAGATTTTTCAATACCCGTGCGGCGACTCCCTCTCCTTCTCTCAATAACCCAAGCAATATATGCTCAGTTCCTACATAACTGTGATTGAGTGCTTTTGCTTCACGTCCTGCGAGGGCTAGCACCTTTTTAACGCGAGGAGTATAAGGAATATTACCAGTTGGTTTTGAATCTGGACCTGCACCTACCTGTTTTTCAACGGCAGAACGAACCGTTTCAAGATCAAGTCCCATTTTTTGTAATACATTAACAGCAACACCTTGACCAAGATTAATTAATCCTAGCAGTAAGTGTTCAGTTCCCACATAGTTATGATGAAAACGATCGGCTTCTTTTCTGGCGAGTGCTAATACTTGTTGTGCTCGTGGTGTAAAATTATTCATGGGTTCCATAATTAATTTAAATTTTATTTTAATATATATACTTTTTTAAATATTTAAAACATCAAAATTCAATGGTGGCAAATCATCAAATTGAGTTCTAAGATAGTTAGCGCGAAACTTATCTCGCATGGTAGATGAATCAATATTTGTTTTAGCTTTAAACTGAATATGGCCAGGTTGACACTCGATAAAAGCATTATCAACACTGTTTCGATAACTTTCGTCCAATAATTTCAGATCGATAGCAAGTCGAAGAACAGACAGCAAATCCATCGCTTCAGCGGAGCTTAATAAAAGGCTGTTTTGTAAAACACCATATGCTCTTCCAATTTTATCGGCCAATTTTAATGGCTGTGTTTCCAGTAAATTCTGCCTGGAATTGTTCTCTTGCTCAATTATTTCAGTTAAAAATATAGTAAGTCGTTTAATAATCGACTTTTCGCTATCACCCAATGTTTGCTGATTTGAAATCTGAAAAATACTTCCTGACGCATCAGATCCTTCTCCAAAAAGTCCTCTGACAGCAATACCAGTCTGATTCAAGGCACGAATACATTTCTCCATATGATTTGAAATAACTAAGCCTGGCAAGTGAAGCATAGCAGAAGCTCTTAACCCAGTACCCACATTTGTCGGACAGGCAGTAAGATATCCAAATTTATCAGAAAATGCATAATCTAAATGTTGCTCAATTTCATCATCAATTGAATTTATTGAGTTCCATATCTGATTAAATTTATAACCCCTTTCAATATATTGAATTCTCAAGTGATCTTCTTCATTTAACATTATTGCGCATGAATGATCCTCATTTATAAAAACGCCGGTATTGTTATAATTATTAATTAGTTCTCGGCTAATCATGTGCCTTTCAACTAAAATCAAACGTTCAATTTCATTAAGCTCTTCAACTTTAATTAATGTTCCACTTTTAAATATTTCTATATCCTTCAATGCCTCTAAACACTTATTTAATATTTTATTTTTTTCAGATTTTTTTGCCCAGCCCGGAAAAGAAAAATTCATTAGATTTCTAGCTAGTCTTACTCGAGTACTTAGTACAATTGGACTCATTGCCGAACTACTCGACATCATTTCATTATCTGTTTTTAAAATTGAATCAATTAACATTAAATCTCTGAATTTGTATTTAAGTGCTCGATTTCATCCCGATGCATTGCTGCATCTTCATAACATTCGGATTTCACAGCCTCATTCAATAAAGTTTTAAGTTCATTCAATCGTTTGTTTTTTGTAATTACATTAAAAATACGACTGGGAACTTTACCGACATGTGTAGTTCCTTTATGAAGATCTTTAAGTACAGGATAAATATTATCCGACATAGTTTGATAACACTCCGGACATCCAAGTCTGCCCAACTTTTTTAGATCACTGGTTTTAAAACCGCAATTCTTGCAAGTTTTATCAGAGACTACTTTATCATTACCCAAGTAGCCGGAAGTCAATATTTCTGTCAAAGAAAACCCTTCAGGATCAGTAATACCTTTTTCATTAGCACACGTTTCACACAAGTCTATTTTGTGAACTTTATTATTAATCACTTGTGTCAAATGCACAGTAGCAAGCTCACTACATATATTACATTTTAAATTTTCACTCATATTTAAACTGTATCACCTAATTCTATTTTTTGAAGTATTTTATTTAATTATTTATTTTGTCATCGCGAGGAGCAACGCGACGCGGCGATCCATGACTTTTCTTTTATCTACATTGATTGCCACGCCCTGCAGTCGCAGAGCTCGCAATGACAATTAGAATCTTTTGGTTCCGGCTATGCCGGATTCAAATTTTATAACATAGTTCCCTGATTATTAACAACATTATGAAAAGATTTTATTAAACCCAATGTCACTTCACCCGGAATACCACTCCCAATTTCTCGACTATCGACAGCAGTCACAGGAATAACCTCTGCAGCTGTTCCAGTTAAAAAACATTCTTCAGCCGTCCATATATCGTAACGTGTCATTTCTCGTTCAATAATTGGTATATTTTTATCTTTAGCAATTTCAATGACAACTTGTCTGGTTATACCATTGAGTGCTCCGGCATAAACAGGCGGCGTATACAATGTACCTTTTTGATAAATAAAAACATTATCCCCGGTACACTCTGCAATATATCCTTGATCATTGAGCATCAATGCCTCCATGCAACCCGCATTAATTGCTTCAACTTTTGCCAAAATATTATTTAAATAATTCAGGGACTTTACTGACGGCGGTAATGCCGATGGATTACTCCGTCTTGTTGGAACAGTAATTATTTTTAAACCGTTACGATAATCTTCGTCTGAATAAAGTTTAATATTTCCAGCGATGATAAAAAGTTGTGGATCGTTACACAAATACGGATTCAAACCCAGGCTACCGACGCCACGAGTAATAACGAGCCGAATATAACCACTGGTAAGATCATTTGCCCGACAAGTTTCACAAACCGCTTTCGATAGCTCTTCACGTGACCAAGGTGTTTTGAGCAAAATAGCTTTCGCCGATTGCTCCAAACGCTCTAAATGTTCATCAAGTTTAAAAACACATTTGTCGTAAAGACGGATACCTTCAAAAACTCCATCTCCGTACAACAGACCATGATCAAAAACTGAAATTTTTGCTTCTGATTCATCGACAATTTTTCCGTTTAAATAAACTTTCATAATTTTACAAAAATCGAATCTATAACTGACAACGAAGTCATAATAAAATCAACCTAAAAGATATAATTGAGAATAATTAGATTCATGCTTTCAACACAGCTATGATAAACTTTGAAAATATATGAAACCTGCCCCAATTAATTGACAGAATTTTTTCTATCAGACAATCAAGTTTAAATCCTGAAAAAGATTTTTAGTGATTCAAAATTTGGGTGCAGGGGCGGGATTTGAACCCGCGACCTTCAGGTTATGAGCCTGACGAGCTACCGGGCTGCTCCACCCTGCATCATTCAGATTTAGTTATAACATTTAATTAATTATCAATTACAAGTAAAATATAACCGCAATAATCATTTTTAATTTTAAAAAATCTTAATATAGTTAGGGAGAATAGTAAATATTATGTGGGGTAATAAAAATTATTGGAATCTGTAAATTAGCGGTATTTTAAAAATTTATACCGCCTCATAAAATTATTTTGTGTATTTTTCGACAATTGTTACACACAATACATAAATGAATATTGGTGTAATTTTTGATTGGGATGGAGTCATTATTGATTCATCAAAACAACACGAGAAAAGTTGGGAGATTTTGGCAAAGGATGAAAATTTATCTTTACCAAATGATCATTTCATAAAAGGGTTTGGTCAAAAAAACGAAGTCATCATTCCAGGACTACTCAAGTGGTCAAACGATCCAATAGAAATCAAACGCTTATCGATTCGCAAAGAAGAACTCTATCGTGAAATTGTAAAGACTGATGGACTCAACCCACTCCCCGGGGTTATTGAACTCCTTAAAAATCTGCAAACCGCCGGCATTCCATTCGCCGTTGGATCATCAACACCTTTTATCAATATTGAAACGATTGTTTCAGTCATTAATTTGGAAAATACTTTTACTGAAATTGTCTGTGGTGATGATGTCAGTAAGGGAAAACCCGACCCGGAAGTTTTTTTGTTGGCTGCAAAAAAAATAAATATTCCTCCGCAAAATTGTATTGTTTTTGAAGATGCCCACGTTGGAATTGATGCAGCATTAAGCGGTGGAATGAAAGTGATCGCTGTCGCCACCACACACCAGCCTTCTGAATTAACAAAAGCTCATAAAGTTGTTAATACTCTAGAAGAAGTAAGTATCGATCAATTGTATGATCTGATTAACTAAAATTCAGGAACACATACAAATTTGCCGCAAGAATGCAATGCGGTTACTTAAAGCATTTATCTGCAATAGTTTAATAATTTCTACCTATACGTATTTGCAAATTTATACCCACAAGACATTGCAAAAATAATAATTTCTCAAAACTGCAACATAAATGCAATGCAGTCCCAATTTCGCGCGAGGGATAATACCCTTTTATATAGGTAATTGGACTTATTTTTCATGATTTTCAAATAATATTGAACATGTTAAGATATTGGCACGCTTCTTTCTTTATATCTATCTAAAAATTTAATTCACAAAAACATTAGGCACCAAAAAAACACAATACCTACATTTAAAGCATTAATTATTAGCAATTAACAAAATTCATCCCGATGAGAAACACAACACCAATCATAAATAATTATAAGCCAGAACCAGAATATAAAATTCAATTTTGGGAAAAAGTAAAAAAAATCTCTAAAAAAAAGTTTCTATATTTAAACCTGCTTTTCACGATTTGCTTTGTCAGTGGATGCAGTACCGTCGAGGTTTCTAATTCAGGTGTCTATGTTCCAGAAAAACATTTAGTAAAAGTTGAAACTCCATCAGGCAGTGCACTGATAGAATTTACCCATATATCAAACAATAAAGATTTAGCTTCTGCCTACAGATGGAAATATAAAAAATTGAATAAGAAAGATGAGATAAATGGTAACGGTTATGTTGTATCACAAAATTTATTAAAAAACACTTCTTCAATTAATATTGATAACATAATCGAAGCTGGCCCAATAAATGTTACCTGGGCATATGCAAATCAAGCATCCTATTGGATCTATCATACAAATCATATAAAACTGGAACTTGTGAACAAATCCAGTTTCGAAGAATACCAACTTTAAATATTTTCATATGTTTGATTATTAATACCTAGATTAGTTAGTTACCAAAAGCCACTTCAGAGATGAAGTGGCTTTTATTATGGAATTTTTGACGGGATTAACAGGATGATTGGGAAAATCGAGTAGCTAGCATGTGGTAGAAGGTAGGTATTAGAATTGGGTAATGGAATTTTGAATTTAAAAAAATATTTTATAATACTACCAAATGCACGAAAGACACTTAAATTTAATAATGACTATTGAACCAAATAATTAAATACTTTACGTGCTTTTCGGTATCCCCCACTTTAATGGTTATCGTAATACAATAAATTCACTTCTTGCGTTTTGAAAAATTCTGGACAATATTTATCGCTTAATCGAATAAGATAATATGTCATTGTTGATTGATAAGAATTACATCAAAGAGCTTCCAGTAAGCCAGGATACTGATGTTTTAAGTGGTGCTCCAGTTTTTAAAGGCACGCGAGTAGCCATTTCTACCTTGTTTGAGTATTTAGCTGACGATTACACTCTTGATGAATTTTTAGAATCCTTTCCTTCCGTATCCCGACATGATGCTGTAAAAGTAATTATGTTTGGCCAAGATACTATCGCAAAAGCATTCATTCCGTGAGAATTTTGATCGATGAAGGTGTGCCAGTTCAGATCACAAAAGCACTGAAAAAATATACTGTGGATACAGTGCAAAATCGAGGTTGGAGTGGAACTAAAAATGGTGACTTAATTTTACTCGCAGAAAAACATTACGACTTATTTATCACAGCTGACAAGAATCTGAAGTATCAACAAAATTTTTCAAAACGTACTTTATCAATATTGGAGCTTTCTACGAATAAGCGTCGTGATATCGAAGCAAATTTTAATCTTATTGATGAAACCATCCAAAATTTGAGTATTGGAGATTTCATTGAGTTAGATATCCCCTCATAAATATTAGTTGAATGGTGAATGGATTTGGGGAAATTTAAACTTATTTTTAGCCGCTTATAAAACGATCGAGTAGCCGCAGGTGGTTAGACCTGCAAGCCTCATCGAACTGAGTATACAGATTTCCAGTTGACGGTTCTCCTGTAAATTTCTCCAGCACACTATCGATTATTTCATCTCCGCATTCTGATACAGCGCACAACTTAATATTCCGAGTTTAGAAAAAGATACCAACTACCAAGCAGACGAAGAACGCGAAGAAATAAATTTTATTTACCGCAGATCAGCCGTCGCTTAGAAGCTATGTCATGACAAGTTAAACACTGATTCATATCGAATACTCCACTGTTAGTAAGTTGTTACCTGAGTTGAGCGATAAGGAAAATAAAAAAAGATAAAAAAAGACTTAACGGGTGATAAATAAAAGGCTAGAAAGCCATTTAATGATAACGCAAACAATCACCCGTTAAGTGAAATGAAAAGTAGCACAAAATATCGAA
>JAJFLR010000034.1 GCA_021772565.1 Opitutales bacterium
AGAAATTTGGTAGGGATGCATCTCCGAGGCATCCGTGGCTTGGTTGCCATTACTGATATTGATGTGAAATCGCGGACGACTGGGCTTCGGCCGTGAGCGTTCGACTGAGCTCACGCCGAAGTCTCAGCCGAACGGACAGTCGTCCCTACCCAATCTACTAAAATCGAATTGTTATTGGATCTGCCAAATTAATTTAAAAAAAGAATTTTCCGTTATTTCGGAAATTTCTAATGGCAGATGCTATAATAATTAATTTTTGTCTGTTAATGAGTATTATGTGATTTAGAAAATTGTTATTGTCTTGATAAAAATAATTTATGCTAATTGAAGAATATCATCATACATTTGACATAGACTATGGATAATTGGCCCCAACCAAGAGTGATTAAGCGTAACGGGAATTTCCCTTATAAATTCAAGATAATAGATGACTACCCTTTTGAGACAGGATGGGAATTAGAAACGTCTTTTGATTCAAAGTGGTTGACGATATCCACGTCTGGCCTGATCACAGTTAAGGCAAACGAGTCTGGATATGCCTGGGATGGATGCACACCAAAGTTAAGTATTTTTAATCTGTTCATTATCGGAACTCCAGACGGTCATGTAGATTACAGAACAATGGAACCGTTTACGCATAACGCTTCATTAGTGCATGATGTGCTGTATCAATATTTGGATACTGTTCCTGTATCGAAGGAAAAAATTGACTTATTGTTTTTGAAAATGCTCGGCGATTTTAAATTACGACGAATTTACTACTATTTGGTTAAGCATTTTGGTGGCTGGGGCGTAACACAAAACGGCATAGAGCAATTTGAGACTCGAAATTAAAATAGGGTTAGGATGAGATTTATAAAGAAAATAAAAATTATTCTCACACGGAGGCACAGGGAACACGGAGATGGATGAAAACAAAATTGGGACTGTTATTGTAGAAAGTGCAATCCATTTGCACCGTAATCTTGGTCCCGGGTTATTAGAAACAGTTTATGAGGTAATCCTTGCGCGTGAGTTGGAAAAACGAGGCATGAAAATCCAACGACAAGTGCCTGTAGCAATTGAATATGAAAATGTGAAATTTGAAGAGGGTTTTCGAGCCGACCTGATAATAGAAAAGAAAGTGATCATAGAATTAAAATCTGTTGAGAAAATCAATCGTGCTCATAAAAAACAACTACTGACCTATCTTCGTTTAACTGATATAAAACTTGGTTATTTACTTAATTTTGGAGAAGAGTTAATGAAAGATGGAATATATAGAATCATAAATGGACAGATCTAATCCAACCTCCGTGTTCCCCGTGCCACCGTGTGATATTATTTTCGTATACAAAAAGTGGGTATACTAATGCAATCAAACGCAAAAGATAAACATATTAATAAATTTAATATTTCAATCTAACTACTAAATTTCAATGGAAGAAATTGATAAAAAGGTAAAACGAGTATTTGAATCACTGGGACTAAAATTCTGTCGGACTGATGAATATTGTTATGGTACAGAATTTTCTGATGTACAATACCATCTTATTACTAATAAAAATAAACTCTTACTTCGATGGAAAATTAGAACCGCCTGGATAGCAACGGGATTATTGTTCTGTCTTGATGTTTATAATTTGCGTCCTCCCCCCACTATGTCCTCCCAGCGGCGGTCACTCGCAAGATCGAAACTGACTTGCCAAAGAAAAAAAGGAGCGAAGGCCTTTGGGGCGCTTCGCTCCGTGGAAATAGATTTTAGATACGAAGATTTAATCAATCATCTTTGTCACCGTCTTTGCCATTGTCGTAATCGTCATCATTATCATCGTCTCCGTCTTTGCCATCGTCATCGTCGTCGACAGCTGGGAAGTCGCCTGAGAACGCAGAATAATGGTCGACGTTTTTAACTCCGGGTGTGTGGCCGTGACTGATAAAATCGGGATGACGCACAATGGTAATACCTTGCGCGGTGGAACGCACAAGTAGCGGATCGCCATTACTGTCAGTAGTCTGATTAGACGCCGAAATAAATGGGTCGACTGGGTAGGTTCGCAGCCAGTAGCCGCCAACACGGTTGAGCCCCTCGACTGCTAGCGACATTCCAACAACGGGGCTGTCGTACGGCGTGAGCAGTTCATAGTCGAGTCTCCGATTGAGCTCGCCCTTTCCATTTTCATCAGTAACGATAGTATTGAGATCGAGACGCATTCCGTCGTAGACAGGATCTCTCGATCCAAAGGCTGGTGCAACTTGTTGGGCGTAAGCGACTGGAAAATCCGGTGGTGGGACTTTGCCGGCAGCGCGATTGCGGAAGTCGATCCACACGGTGTAGAGAGTGTCGGGCTGAGCGTCTTTCAGCTTCACCTTTAGTTTGTCGCCATCGATGGTGACTTTGGCGGTAGCTTCAGTATCGATGCCGCCTGGAGTCAGGTTGAATTTCACTTTGTCGCCTGCGAAAAGCGAGCTGCCGAAGGTTAGTAACCCGGCTAAGGTAAGTAAACTAATAAGGTATTTCATATATTTATTGTTAGGATTTAGGGTTTATAATTCTAATGTAGATCAATGTGACTTTTATTAGGCTGAGTCAATAAAAATTTTGTAAAAATCAGAGAAATTTTGCTGACAGTGCTTACTAGGCATGATGGACTTCGGCTAGACCACCATTGGTAAACTAAAAGGAGAACAATGGTCAAAAGCAAAAAGTAATCTTCATTAGCAAAAAAATATTAAGTTCAAAAATTAATAAAACTAACGAAGCTAGAAACTTTTGATGGTAGAGATTTATAAAAAAGAATAAATATTAATATGGATTCTGGAACACTCATTACTCTATCAATAGTAATTGGACTAGCATTTCCGGCAACATCGCAAGCCAAGGATTATAGTGGAAAGAAATATGGTATTATAGTATCTGCCATAGTAAACAATCTCCGCAGCAAGCTACGGAGCATTTAAAGAATGAAAACAATGAGTTAAAACGAAGCAAGCTTCGAGGTATTCCTCATCCTGTTCAGAATAAATTTCCTAAATAAATCAGTGTATGCAATCAATAGACATAAGTCAGATAGATTGCCACACTCTGCTTTCGCAGAGCTCGCAATGACAGCTTCGGTTTTTACTTTGTCATCGCGAGGAGCAGCGCGAGCCGACTACGCCATAGTAGCCTCTGGCTACGACGGCTGTACGTGGCGATCCATGACTTTTTCCAGACAGAATTTTCGCGAAATGCTAAACGATTTTATTTTAATAGACGTAAGTATTCACAGTAATGTTCGTAAAAGTTTACCCTTTTGTCATTGCGAGCCATCGCAAGATGGTGCGGCAATCTATCTCGATTCCACGGTCTGGATTGCCGCGTCGCTTTGCTCCTCGCAATGACAATTGTCTTGTAT
>JAJFLR010000035.1 GCA_021772565.1 Opitutales bacterium
AAGAAACTAAAAACCAGGGGTGACCGGTTACCGACACGCTACAGAAAACTTGGAAAAAAAAATGGTTACAATATTACACAAATGTCTAATAGATAACGTTAACTATGATGATGGAATATATCTTAAAAATTCATTCAGTAATTAATTCATTTTTCCTTGACGGAATACATCAGATGTCTGACCCCTTTTGATTTCCCAAATGAAATAACAACAAGCCGATTAATAAATAATCCAGCCGATATCCAAAATCATGTTAGTTTGTACAATCAATTATTTTTGTTCCGTCACATGATTGAACTACCAAATCCAAAAGAACTACAGGCATTTATCAAGAGGGGCAAATATTTTATTGAAAAAAAAGTAGCAAATGTGGAAGAATAAAAACATGCCAGCAGCAAAAGAGTCTTCAATAATATTCCTTCTTCAATTAAAATACAAAGGAGGATTTGGCGATAATTTTCGCGACGAGAAACAATGGCATAGAAACATTTTGATACAATCTCGCACTACATTAGAATACCTTAGCTGTATCATCACAAATATCATGAATTGGGATCATTGCCATCTTTATTATTTTGTAGTTGATAAAAAAAATTATATTCACAATGGTCTCGATGAGCTGATTCTTGAAGATGGCATTTTCGATGGCCCTTGTTTTTCCTGCGATATAAGGCTTTGCCAACTGGGCATATCAATCGAGGATGAAATTCAGTTTAATTACGATTATGGAGATGAGCATATCTTCACCCTCAAACTTCTGGATGTAATAGAAAACAATGACAATAAAAAAAATTACCGTCCTGGATTAATATCATTCAATGGCAAGAATATCACACAATATCCCGAACCAGACGAAGAGTTTGATTTGTATGGTATCCGATTTGAAGAAGAGACGCCACGCTTGGATTTTACATCTCTTAATTGTTTGTATAATGAAAGTTACAAACAACTATATAAAAATGTTGTGAGATTCATATCGGTTGTAGACCACACAAAATTGCTAAAAATGCGTAAGTCAAACAACAAAAGGGAGTGGAATTTCGCAGTAACACTTCTTGAAAGTAGATCATTGTGCGCAAAAGAAATTTCCGAAAAAATTGAGATATCCGAAGAAAGATTAATAAAGTGGATTAAGACCTACAACGCTTTTGGTTTAAGCGAGACAATGAAGTCAAGGCGAAGAAATGCAAATAGTAGTCGCCAAGTAAAATTGAAAAAGAAGATAAAACGTGTTCTGGAAATATTACATCATCCCCCAAGTGCATTTGACATCAATAGAAGTAATTGGTCTCAATCTGCTATTGCCAAGGCGTATAAGAACAAATACGAAGAGCCTATTTCAACGGCTACAGTTGGAAGAATTATAAGAGATGAAGGTGGTTATAAATTTTCAAAAGCCAAGCAAGTCTTAACGAGTTCTGATCCGAATTACGCCGAAAAAGTAAACCTGTTAGTCACAATGCTTCAAAGCTTGAAGCATGATGAAGACCTATTTTTCATCGACGAAATGGGTCCGATTAGAGTGAAGAAACACGGTGGTAGATCTTATACAAAGAAGGGAGAAACAAAATGGGTTTCATCAAATCCCGTTAATAGAGGTTCGGTAATTTTCTCTGCTGCATTGAGCGCAAAAAAAAATCAAGTCACCATGATTTATGGCAGATCAAAAAACTCGCCAGCAATGATTGATTTAATTGAGGTCATATATAATCAATACTATCAACTCTCCAAAATATATGTTACATGGGATGCCGCTTCGTGGCACAAATCCAACGAGCTAATTGATTGGTTAAATAGTTTAAATCAACATTCCACAAAAATAAACAAGGGGCCCTTAATTGAATTCATACCACTACCAAGTTGCGCCCAGTTTCTAAATGTCATTGAATCAGTTTTCAGCAGTATGAAGCGTGCCGTTATTCATCTATCAAACTATAAGAGTCCAGACGAAATGAAATCAGCGATTTCAAAACATTTCAGAAACAGAAATAATTACTACAAGGAAAACCCGAAACGAGCTGGAAACAAAATTTGGAACATCGATTTTTTTAGCAATTCAGATAACATACGATCAGGAAATTACAGAGAATGGTGAAGTCATGTAATGCCCGGTTCGTATTTGTTATTGATGTCAATTGGCTGATAAAGAAGTCAATTTCCAAATTCTATGGCTCCGAAATATTTCAGTATAAAGGTAAAAATGTAACTTTTATTTACTCGTTTTTGCAAGACATACTTCGTCTTCGTGTTGCATTTGGAATCAACGATTGCTCGTTAATAATAGGAAATGATTCGATCAACATGCTTTCAGAAAATGATGTGGAGATTTTTTGTAACTTTATTAATGATTTCAAATTGCCTCATAAAATAGTGCTAAGCAAAGATGTTGCCGAAATTTGTAGCGAAATGATCCACTCTGATACATTTTTTGTTAGCGGAAACCAAAGCTTCCTCCAATTCACAGAAAAAGATGGATTGCATGTGGCTTTGCAAAGAACTGAGGATGTTCAAGTTTTCACAAAGACCGAAGTCCATAGAAAATTCGGTATTGCGCCTAAGCACATTCCTACATTCCTAGCTTTGACAAAATCAAAATCGTCATTCACGAAAATACAAGCCTGCAGGCTCATTGAATTATACGGCGCCATACCAAAAATCAAGATTTACCAAAATAAATTGCCTGCAACCTTACAGAAAAAGATCAATCTTTCAATTGAGGATATGTCCAAAGTATATTCTGCCAATTTCAAGCAATTATCCTGCAAAAAATTTAAACACTCTGCATTAATAAAGTGCAAAGAAAATTTCATCAATAATATAAATCACTATGGTTTTTATTCATTAATACGACTTATTGAAAAAAACCCTTCGGAAATAATCAATCACTCTTATCCTGATTCACAAGACAATAAAAAAACTAACCACATTTGTGTTGAACGCATGGAAGATTTCAATGATTTTCAAAAAGCATTCGAATTATCAGAATATGCAGTAATCGATACTGAAACAGATGATAGTAATCCTCGTTTAGCAAACCTTTTCGGTATTTCGTTTGCGTTTGAAAAAGACAAGGCATACTTTTTTCCTCTAATCGAAACACCAAAGACAAAACACTCTAGTAAATTAGAGATAATTGAATTACTAAAGATACTATTAGAAAAATATGAAAAAAAGTTTATTGGGCATAATATAAGGTATGATCTACTGGTTCTCAAAAACCATGGCTTTACCTGTCAAAACCTATATTTCGATACAATGCTTGCGGCTTATGATTGCTATGGTGACCTTGATTTTTTGAACTTGAAATACCTATCTCGTCGATTCCTTAACAAAGAGATCAAAGCGTATTCTGACATTGTTTCAAAGGATAAGACTTTTTTGGATGTTCCATTTTCAACACTCTTGAGACATGGGTGTAATGATGCTATTGTAACACTCGAATTATTCAATTTTTTGAAAAACGAATTGAAAGATAAAAAAATTTTGAATAGCTACTTTAATGAGAGAATAAAGCAAACTATTTGCCTGACCAGGTTCGAGAAAAGAGGAATTAAAGTTAACTTTGATAATATTACGACCTTTCGGAGTAAACTTTTTGATAAATTAGAAACATCAAAACAACATATATTCTCTGCTGTTGGAACAGGTTTTGAAATCACATCAAACAAAAATACGCAAACTGTTTTGATCAATCACGCAGGAATGAACGAATTAAAGTTTATTTCGAAAATGACTGTCAGCACTCTTGAGCAATTCGGAAAATTCAATGAAATTGCAAGAATGATTGTCCATCACAGGAGACTTTACAAATCAATAGTTCAAATTGACTCGATAATAAATAATATTAAAAACTCCTTTATTTTTCCTGTTTTTAATCAGATAAAATCAAAGTCGGGTAGACTAATATCATCAAAACCGAATATTTTTAGTGTGATTGATTCTGAAGAATATCGTCGATGCTTTCCAAGTGAATTATATCCCTATTTTTTAAATTCAAATCGATCATTTGAAATTTTGGGGACACTTTGTAATGATAGAAAACTCAGTAAATCATCAATGGAATCATGGGGAAATCGAAGCAAAAATATAGAGAGTGCTACATTTGATCTTTGCAATTTTTTCCTCAATTTCATCTCGGGATTTAGTAATAGAAAATTATCGGTTTTATATATGCTGGACGCCACAATTGTGACAACCGTTAATTATGAACTGCAACAACAATACAAATCTGTTTTTGACTGGCTTGCAAATACGACTCAGTTTTTCAAAGAGAATGGCTATGTCATAAAAAATGGTCGAAAAAAATATTTGTTTGGTGGAAGCAGCTCAAGTTTGGAAAAAAGAAATCAAGCAATAAATCATGCGATAAAATGGCTTATAGATTGGGACGAATACCCCAGTAATAATTTTTTTTCTGAAAGAAAATAAAAATTAGACCTTATCAATTATCCGGACATGATATGCCCTATTGACTAATGGTGTATTTTAGAAACATTTATAAGTCGTTTTTAAAAGTTCTATATTTCAATAAAATGTTTAATCAAGAAAAAGCAACGCATCTGGCATACTACTTACTAAATAAAAGTGGTGGGAAGATGAAATATTTAAAGCTAATAAAGCTTATTTACTTTATTGACCGCAAAAGTATTGAACAAACAGGGTTCTCAGTAACAACTGACAGATATGTATCAATGAAGCACGGTCCTATTGCCAGTAATGTTTACAGCTTAATTAATGATGAGATTCAAATACAAGACGAATGGCATAAATATATAAAACGTGAAGAATATGATGTTTGTGTTATATCAAAACTAAAAAAACTGAATCTATCACAAAAAGACTTAGAAATAGCTGATGAAATATATAATAAATTTGGAGAAAGGGATAGATGGGATTTAGTGAAAGAAACCCATAAATATCCGGATTGGAAAAAAAATACAGAAGGGATGATTCCCATTTCCAAAAAAGAGATGATGAAGGATATCGGTTTTTCTGAAGAAGATATCAATGAAATCGAAGAACAAGAAACTTTGAATAATTTACTTTGTGGGAAATTTTAAAGGACGGTCTTTTATAGCAAAGAACCACCTTTGTATTATTATTGCAGAAAATACAACTGATGTGGTTATAGTTAATATTTCTTCTTATCGTAAAGGTTCTCCTTTGTCGGATAATTCATGCATTTTACATAAAGGAGATCATGGGTTTATCAAACATGATTCATTTGTCGTTTACCAAAAAGCATCAATCACTGCAAAAAGCGTTTTGCAAAAACTTCTCGATAGTGAACATGCCTCTCCTGCTTCCCAAGCATCTGATGAGATTATAAATAAAATTATAAAATCTTCATCCACGAGTCCTTATCTCAATCCTAAAATTCAGCAATTCATAATAGATTACTAACTTTGAAAATGAATACTTGGTCAGCAGAAAAAATGGCTCGTTACAGTCGGCAAATCATCCTGCCGGATATAGGAATGGAAAACAAAAAGTGGTCAAACGCAAAACATTAAAAGAAATAAAAGGGGTCAGACTGCAGAAATAAAAGAGAGAGGGTCAGACTGCGGATTGCATAACTAACGGTCTAATAAATTATAAGCCTCGAACACATTTTACTTGTATTGATCGATAAGTATGAAGAATTTAAAGAAAAGTAAATTGATCCGTATGAATCTGCGTCAATCCACGGCCAAATAATAAATCAAAACCAATACAAAATATAAACAGTGGCTATTATTTGCATCTCCTAATTAATCAATTACCATCAGGCAGGTATTCTCGAATTCTTGAAGAAAGGGAAAGGGTCATTCAGTAAATATTAAAATTGATAGTGTAAAGTGATAATCGTGATAGCTTACCCTTCTGTCATTGCGAGGAGCAAAGCGACGCGGCAATCTATCTCGATTCGACAGTCTGGATTGCCGCGTTGCTTCGCTCCTCGCAATGACAATTGTCATGTATCTACAGTAAGACTGGTAGCGTTCATGAATATTCTCGTGAACGCTCACGAGAAATGTTTATATGAATCCGGTAAAAGCCGGTTTGTGTGGTGTTGAGGGTTTATCGAATTATCGTTGGTCCAGTTACCGGTATTTACAGCAAAAGCTTAAAGTGCCCCCGATTTTAAACTGCTTACGAACATTGCAGAAGCTGGTAGTTTGGTAGATACACCGACTGGGCGTAAGAAATACCGGGATTACCTGAAGTGGTAAATGTGGGTTTCAGAAACAAAACTTGCCAAATTTAATTAAATAAAGCAAGTTTTGTTTATGTATTATCGATATCTTAAGAATAAAATAGAATCATCCCTTCAACCTGGAAAAGTTCTCATTCTCTATGGACCAAGACAAGTTGGAAAAACCTTTCTGATAAACACGATTCTTGCCGATTTTGCTCGACCGTATTTTCTGGGATTTGGCGAAGACAAAGCTACTCGCGATGTTCTGGAGTCAGAATCTATCACGACACTACGTTCTTATTTCTCCGGGTATGACCTGATTATTATTGATGAAGCACAAAAAGTAGAGAACATTGGTGCCGGACTCAAACTTCTGGTTGATCACATTCCCGATATAAAAGTTCTGGCTACAGGATCATCTTCCTTTGATTTGGCCAATAAGACTGGCGAGCCACTGACCGGAAGAAAAAAGACCTTAACACTATATCCCATTTCAGCTTTAGAGCTGAAACAGCAATTTGGTCCGATGGAAGTTGGGCAATTACTCGAAGAACTTCTGATATTTGGCTCGTACCCCGAAACACTCGGCATAAAGAATAACAATGAGCGGGTTTCATACTTAAATGAACTCCGGGACTCATATCTTTATAAGGATATTCTTGAACTGGAAAATTTACGCAATTCGCGGAAACTTTCAGACCTTCTTACGCTTCTTGCCTTTCAGGTTGGCAAGGAGGTTTCATTATCTGAATTGGGATCACAAGTAGAACTAAGTAAACAAACAGTAGAACGTTATCTCGACCTTCTTGAAAAAGCGTTTGTCATTAAAAATGTGCGTGGTTTTTCTAGAAACTTGAGAAAGGAAGTAACCAAAACTTCTCGTTATTATTTTTTTGACAATGGCGTCCGTAATTCTGTGATTAATAATTTCAACCCTCTTTCATTGAGAAACGATATTGGCATGTTATGGGAAAATTTTCTTTTTATAGAGAGAATGAAAAAACAAGATTACGTTGAGCAATATTCAAATTACTACTTCTGGCGTACCTACGATAAGCAGGAAATTGATCTGATCGAAGAGCAGGGAGGTCAACTTTCCGGATTCGAATTTTCCTACAAAAAAGCAAAGCGAACTATACCAAGAGACTGGAAAAATTCTTATCCGAATGCAACATATGATATTATTACAAAAGATAATTTTTTACCGTTTATCACTTAATGTAGTGTATCAACATGATGACAATAAAAAGTTCCGGGAAATATATACGCAGAAATTTTTTAAAAAATCTGCATAATTCACTTCATAGAGGCAAGGAATCCTGAATATACCTACCATGACACCATTGTATCGCCTGTAGTCAACACTCCATCACTCAGAATTCTAGCACGGAGCCCACCACGGCCTTGTTTCATGAAATCTTCTATGCCTGGAGTGACGGCTTCATCCATCCAGTAGCAGGGACGACACTCTTCGCTGCCTTCAAAGAGTATTTCCTGTAATAGAAACTGTTTGCCGATGAGTGTATTGAGATCAATACCTTTGAGAATAATGTTGCGGCGAAAGACGGATGAATCGAGATCAGGTTTATCAAAATGGGAACAGATACTTTGGTAGACCTGCCAGTCAAAAAATGTAATTTGACCCTTGAAGTTTTCCTGATAATCAAAGTAACGATCTCCAACGATTCCCTTACCGGCAACGCACTGCACTTGATCACACTTCGAGATCGGATGCTGCTCACGGGTCTGACCATGGCGTCCCTTAAAATCGTGTCCGCGGGAAACATAAATTGAAGAAATAGTTACAGGAATTTTTGCCATATTGTTTTGACGCAATTTTATGCACTATCCGTGGCAGAACTCACCCATACTGCTTCATCGTTGCTATAATGTTCTTTTTTCCAAATGGGAACGTACTTTTTAATTTCATCGATAATGTAGCGACAGCTGGCAAATGCGGTATCACGATGTTCTGCTGAGACACCCACCCAAACGGCTATATCCTGAATTTTAAGGTGCCCGATACGGTGGGTACAGTGAGCATTTAGAATGTCATATTTTTTGCGGGCTTCACTGATAATACGATCACCCTCTTTTAAAGCTAACTTCGTATAGGCCTCATACTCCAAAGAAGTAACCGGCTTCCCATCGTTATGATCACGAACGCGCCCTTCGAAAGTAACGATTGCACCGACACCGGAATCATTTAATGAATCTGCCAGTGACTTAGGATTGATTGGGTCTGTAGAGAGATTAAACATAGATGGAGAGATTTAGCGAATGTGATTCATCCTCCGGCAACGGGCGGTATAAAGGTGATAATATCACCATCGTTTAAAGTATTCTTAAAGTCTACAAAAGTATCATTGATGGCCACACGAAGATCTTCTGGACTAAAAGTAAAGTGATGTGACTTCTGCAACTGATCATAGAGTGCAGCCGGAGTTTCTGAATCGGTTACCAACGTTTCTTTACTTAGTTTGCGCTGTTCACGCAAACTGGCAAAATAGCAGATATGTATAGTTTTAGTGTTCATTGGTCAGGCTGATTTTTTTAAGAAATCCATGATAATCATCTGGTGAATTAGCGTTGTCTAATGAATAATTTTTCCCCTGTTGAAGCAAGGGAATTTTCGCATTAATAAGAATTTTCCGTGGACAAAATATTTTCTTCAGGAAATGTTCTTGTAGGAGTGGTTTCCCCATCGGTTCATAAATCGCACAGAGTGGTTCCGGAAATCCATCGTGACTACTTTGGTAAGCCACAAATGGTTGGCCGATCCGTCTGTTCGTTATCAAATTTTCGAGAGTTTCTTCATCAATGAAAGGAAGATCGCAGGCAACAACCATCCACGCAAAATCCGGTTTTTCATAAAAAGCAGACAGGATACCTCCAAGAGGCCCAATCTCACCATAACGATCATGGATTTTAGAAACATTCGTTGTAGTAATATCAAAATTTTGGCCATGTCGTATTGAGAGAAATACGTCCTGGCAAAATGGACGTAATAAGCGAATGCATCGTTCTACCTGAGATTCATTTTCATGATAAACCATAACCGCCTTATCCTGTCCCATCCGCTTACTACGGCCTCCAGCAAGAACCAGGCCATGAAGCTTCGGTAGTGAAGTTATCGTTTCGGTAATATTTTGGGTCATTATTTCAGACTTTGAAAATCCTCCTTGCCACCTGTTTTTTCGAGAAGACATGTAGATTCAATTCTGATGTCATGGGAAAGTGCTTTGCACATATCATAGACGGTGAGAGCTGCAAGACTGGCTCCGGTTAGGGCTTCCATCTCGACACCGGTTTTATGAGTAGCGGTAACTGAGCATTTGATATTTACCCGAAAGTTTTTCTCGTCAGCCTGGATAGTGAACTTGCAATTTTCAATTGGAATTTGGTGACAGAGGGGAATCAATTTACTGGTTTCTTTAACAGCCATGGTTCCTGCAAGAATAGCCGTCTGAAAAACGGGCCCTTTTTTTGAGTTAATTTCACCTTCCTTGAGATGTTGAAAAATTGCTTCGTTGAGAACTACTATAGACTGTGCACGTGCTTTTCTTTGAGTAATAGCTTTAGCACTGACATCTATCATTTCAGGCTGATTTTCAGAATTTATATGAGTAAGCATAAAATTAATATTTATAAATCCCATGGAAAAAACCGAGCTTTATAATCAACCGGAAACTTATTTTTTTCAGAGGGAAGTTCGATGAAACCGTCAGTCCCGATAACAGCGGTGTAATCTCCTGAATTTTTAGGCAGCTTGGGCTCTGCTTGATAATCGTCATTAATGATGACAGGTAAAAATTGTGTGCTTGTAGACGAAGAGAAAAGCAACTCTTGAAGTAATACCCATTTTTTTGCGGGTTCAATCTGCCGGGAACTTTCCCGCAAAGCGGGCAGGACATAACGGTGAAAAGTTATCAATGTCGATAAGGGATTTCCCGGTAAAGTGAACACTGGTTTGCCTGTAGTAGTCATCCAAAACCCAAAAGGCTTTCCAGGGCGTTGTCGCACACCCTGAAAGATCGGTGATACTCCCATGTCCTGTAAAACTTCAGGAATAAAATCATGCTTCCCTTCACTCACACCACCGCTGAGGATAATCCAGTCAGATTGTCTCAATGACTCCTCTAATCCATTTTTTACTTCTATGAAATTGTCTCTTAAATGGATTAAGTTGTTATTCATATAGCCATTGAGTTGGAGTGCAGCATTCATAGCATATTGATTTGATATGCGTATCTGATTTACCTCAGGTTTCATATTTACAGGAATAAGTTCATCTCCTGTGGCAATTAAAGATATACGAGGTATCGCGGATACGGGAAGAATTGTATAACCACAAGATGCTGCTACTGCAATCTCCCGAGACCCAAGAATACACCCATGTGTCAACAAAACAGATTGACTAACGTGATCAATCCCCTTACTGTGAACATATTGATCGGGAGATGGTTGATAATCATCCGTCACATGAGCTACTCCATCTGAGATAATGACATCCTCGATAGGGATAATACAATCACAACCGGAAGGCAATGAGGCTCCAGTCATAATTTCCAGACATCCAGCTGTATCGTTTTCACTCAGTACACAGTCTTTTCCACCTGCTGCCTGCAAGCCACGAATTTTAAAGGAACGTAAACCACTTTTCCATGAAATATATGATAGAGCTATACCATCCATCATTGCACGGTCAAATGGTGGAATATCCCGATCTGCAATAATTGTACCTCGAAGTATGCGACCTGCAGATTTCTCTAACGGGCAATCCACAATGGGAAAGGATGTAATTTTATCAGATATAAGGTTGATTGCCTCAGTCGAATATACTAATTTTTGCATAACTTTTTATGTAATATATTTATCCAGCTACCTCCAAGAGATAAATGAAGTTAAAAATTCTTAACGTAAAATATTTAAGCACTCAGTAAAAACACAAATCAATTTTAATTTTTTGTAATATTGACAAAACACGAAGGACCGTCCCCTGTTCTCTGTCCTGGTGATATAATTATATTCAAAGATATGGACGACTGGAGACAAGCCATCTCTAACATAGTAATTAAATTAAAAAACAAATTGTATAATCTGTGACCAAAAAACTATAATTCGACATTAATCATGAGTTCAATAAAAGATACCTTCGGTCGTACGTTACGTGATTTGCGTATATCGGTTACCAACCGATGCAATTTTCGCTGTAGTTATTGTATGCCCGTAGAAATCTTCAAGCATGATTACCCATATTTAAAAAAGGATCAATTATTAAGTTTCGAGGAAATAGTACGACTTTCACGTTTATTTGTTAGTCATTGTGGGACTAAGAAGATTCGCCTTACCGGGGGTGAACCTTTATTACGAACCGATCTGCCACAATTAATTAAATGGCTTTCTGATATTCCGGAAGTCGAAGATCTCTCACTCACCACTAATGGATGGCACTTATCGAGAATGGCTGATGACTTACGTGCTGCCGGTCTTATGCGAGTAACAGTTAGTCTTGATGCTTTAGACAATACGGTATTTGGCAAAATAAATGGTGTTGGGCGACCAGTGGAGCCTGTATTGAAGGGGATTGATGCCGCGATAGAAGTGGGATTGCCGATTAAAGTAAATATGCTGGTAATACGTGGGGTCAATGAAGACCAAATTCTGCCGATGACCCATTACTTTAAAGAGCGTAACATCTGCCTGCGATTTATTGAATTTATGGATGTAGGCAACTGTAACAAATGGTCCATTGATCAAGTGGTCTCCGGTAAAGAAATTCTCGAATTACTAAAAAAAGATTTTTTGTTCGAATCTCTAAATCCGGCTTACAAGGGCGAAGTTGCCAAGAATTACCGGTTCATGGATTCAGGTACAGAATTCGGTCTCATTACATCGGTAACACAACCCTTTTGCAAAAACTGTAATCGACTGCGCCTCTCTGCGGATGGCAAACTATTCCTCTGCCTTTTTGCCATAACCGGACACGACCTCAAAGAACCATTACGTCAAGGTGCTACAGACAAAGAATTAGTTGATTTAATTAAGGGAACCTGGAATTTACGCAAAGATCGTTATTCCGAATTACGCAAAGAAACAAATCGCGACAAAGGATCTCGGCCTAAAATTGAAATGTCATATATAGGAGGTTAAAAGAAAGCAATTGATCATTCTCTCTCTGCTATTTTTCATTGTTTCACTACTCTATTCAATGGTAGGATTCGGGGGTGGCTCCTCCTATATTGCATTGCTTATTCTATTCAATGTCCCATACGTTTTGGTACCGATAATAGGATTGATCTGCAATATAGTTGTATCACTGAAATCCGCCAACTCCTTTATTAAGGCCGGGCACTTTCGGACACATTTATTGATACCATTTGCGGTAACATCCATACCGGTAGCTTTTTTTGCAGGGAGCCTCAACATTCCCCGCTTTACATTTATCCTCTTGCTCGCAATTGCACTCACTCTGGCTGGTGGCACCTTATTCTTCTCGCCACAATATAATACTGACAAACAAAAAACTATCTCAACAAAAAAAGCATGGTTTCTGGGAATTCCTCTGGGCGCATGTATTGGTGGCCTGGCTGGCATCGTCGGCATTGGCGGAGGCATTTTCCTCTCGCCTGTACTGAATATTATTCGCTGGGGAACACCAAAACAAATTGCCTGTATCTCCAGCGTTATTATTGTCCTCAACAGTATTGCCGGCCTAACCGGACAACTGACTAAAGGAGCCGGCCTTAATTATAGATTAAGTTATCTTGCACTACCCATAATAGTCTTAATTGGGGGAAGTATCGGAAGTTATTTCGGTGCTCAAAAATTTCCTGCTATCTGGATAGTTCGGATTACCGGAATCCTTGTATTATACGTATCTTTCCATCTCTGGTATAAAATATTGGGATAATATTATAGCGATTGCCATAAGGTAGAGACACTACATGGGACAATACAGAGTTATAAGTTAAGCGTAAACTTTATTTACTGCCATGTGACTGGTTTATTTTTATAAACATACCTAACAGTTGGAGTATTTATAAAAAAGAAAATTCAAGCCGTACTAAAAAAATAATGCTTCAGCTAAAACATCCTCGGATTGCAGATGTTTTATTTGAAAAGGTAATGATATTTCTCCGCTTCCAAAATTGGCTTTAACCAAAGCTGAGTTATAGTTTTCTTCACACTGCCAAGAAAAATGTTTAGAATCAGTGTACTCCCATTCAATTTCTAGAATTTTTTGGTTATCATTTGAATTAGCATCAGTTTTAAATTCTATATTTTTGAAATTTTCAGAATTAATCTCGCTACATTTACCGAAACAAGAGTTTAACCATAAAAGTATTCTCTGAGCATCACCCTGATAAATTGGGTTATAGTTCACTCTGACAGATTTTAAATCATTAACTAAAACATCCGGTGAATAAGAACTCAAAAACTGTCCTAATGTTTGCCTGATTGGTAATATTCTTGCCTGTGCTAAATCACTGACATCAACACTAGATGGCCAGTTAATTTTTTTATAAGATTCTCCTTCCAAACTAGAATCATAAACTACCCGTCGACAGGATCGCAAAAAATTCTTGTAATTTTTATCGATTCTTTCTGCAGGTACTTTATAAAACCAATAATAAACAGGAAGATCCCCCTCCAACCAAATTGAAATCTGATTTTCAAGAAAATCTGGTTCAGAAACTAAATAACCAAGCATCAATGCTTCACAACAACACATGTCCCTATGTTCAGCACCGATGAAGCATCTACTATAAAGCTTCCCTACCAGTAACTCCTCGCTATGTGAATCTTCCTGAGGACAGAGAACTATAATTCTGCAGGGATAACGTTGAGCAAATTTTATTACAGTATTAAATTGCTCCAATGCATCATCGGAAGGAACATCGATACCAAAATGCAATATCAAGTTCATTTGTGACGCCCGAAATTGAGATGGAGCCTCATTACCATCAGCAGATTCAACTTGCCACATACTGGCTAACGTTGATGTAACCTGGGATACCGGTAATTCAATTCCCGGTAATATTTTAAGTAATGATGACATATTTTATATTACAAATAACAAAATCTCAGATTCCATGAAATAATTTTATCAATAAATTTTTGAATTCAAACTTCACAATATTAATAAATTTAAGGTCCAGAGCGACGCCACTCATGACTCTTGTCCCATAGTAATCTATCTGAAGCAAGAGGGCCCCAGGAGCCTGACACATATGATTCTAATCCTTGTCGGCCACAATCACTCCAATAATCTAGAATCGGTGTTATTATTTTCCATGACGCTTCTGTTTCATCTCCCCGAATGAATAAAGTACTATCACCAATCATGGCATCGAGAATCAAACGTTCATAAGCCTCAGGAGTATTTGATCCAAACGTAGTTGCATATCCAAAATGCATTTTTACTGGTTGAGTACGAGTTTCTAGACCGGGAATCTTTGAATTAAGTAGCATTGTAATTCCTTCATCGGGCTGAATTCTGACCACCATAGTATTTGATGCAACATCAAAGCGATTGCCTTCTGTAAATAATATACCTGGTGGCTTTTTAAATTGAACTGCAATTTCACTCACCCGCCTCGCCATACGTTTTCCTGATCTCATATAAAAAGGTACGCCCTTCCAGCGCCAATTATTTATTGACAATCTCAATGCAGCGAATGTTTCAGTAATAGAATCGTTGGGAATATTTTTTTCTTGCAGGTATCCATCAACTTTTTTTCCGCCGATCAATCCTTCTGAATAATGTGCACGAACAACATCTGAGTGATCTCCATCAAGATTTAGTGGCTGTATTGCCCTTAATACTTTAACTTTTTCATCGCGAATTGATTCCGGATGTAAAGATACTGGAGGCTCCATAGCGATGAGTGATAATAATTGCATGGTATGATTTTGTATCATATCTCTGAGTGCACCACTTTTATCGTAATACCCTCCTCTACTTCCAACTCCGAGTTCTTCAGCAACTGTAATCTGTACCGATTCTACATATTGACGATTCCAGATAGGCTCAAAAATATTATTAGCAAATCGCTGAACTAATAAATCTTGAACAGTTTCCTTACCTAAATAATGATCAATTCTAAATACTTGAGATTCTTCAAATTTACTGCCCATTATATTATTGAGATCTTGAGCAGACTTCAAATCACGCCCAAACGGTTTTTCAATAATAACTTTGGACGCCAAACGTGTATGCAAATTACGACTAGACAATCCGCTCTCACCAAGATTTCTTAAAATTGGTTCAAAAACCGAAGGCGGCGTAGATAGATAAAAAAGTATCTGAGAGTCCTGGCCATTTTTGCTCTGAATTTTATCAATTTTTTCTGCTAAAGTTTTAAATGCATTAAAATCATCATAACCTCCAGAATGATATTGAATATTTGAATGTATTTTTTCCCAAACATTTGTGTTCAGATCTCTTCTTGAATAATTCTTTACAGAGTCGTTAGCGATATTGGCAAATTCTTCATCAGAAATTGGGTTACGGCCGAACCCAATCAAAGTAAAGTTTGCTGGTAGTAAATTATCGTAACTCAAGTTATAAATTGCAGGCACTAACTTTCGAGTTGTTAAATCACCAGATGCACCAAAAATAACGATAATTGTTGGAGGGGCACCCCTGTGTTTACTCAGGCCTTCTAAAAATGGATGTCTATCAGATTCAATCATAATTATTTAGTTATATCGAATTTATTAAATAAAGCCACATTTTGAAAGTGATGTATTGAATAATCATGGTAATGAGAAAACTTTAATTCAACAACATCAAATCGAAAATTCTTTGGTGGCTTATTTAAGCCTGATAAATATGATTTACATACAGATCGCAATATTTCTTTTTTTTTCTTATTAATGGAATAGTATCCAGTAACATTTGATTTAATAGACCTTGTTCTTACTTCTACAAAAACAAGCACATCAATATCCCAACAGACAATATCAATTTCTCCATGTCCTTTTTTCCAATTACGAGTTATTATCTTAAATTTTTTTTTATGTCGCAAATATTGAGTAGCCACATTCTCGCCAAATTTTCCGACAGATTTTTTATCGTTTACATCAATAAATCCATTGCCAAACCAATTATCAATTCTCTTTTTAATAGCAAACATTGAACTTTACTTGATTGTATATTATCCTAGTATTTGAAAGTGAAATTTTATATTTAATAATGAGGCATTTACATATTAGATATCTTCAATAAGTAAAATCATAAAAAGAGAGATGCTCACAAAACAATCAATTTCAGGAACTCTAAGAAAAACACTCCTGCTCAAGGTCATAGCAAAAGCCCAACCAAGCAGAGAGGACGTTGATACAGTTATTGAATTGACCGCAGGAAAAGTTGTCGGAGCACTGCAAGCACAATCGATGACATTTTATTTAATTGAAGGATCAAATATAATTTTTAAACACATTTATTATTCACCCAGTCTTTGGGCTGATGATCCTGACAAAGAAAAAGAATTCGCTGAAAAACAAGAGAACTTGCTCAAGTTAAAGCTTCCACTCGGTACAGGTGTAGTCGGTAAGGTTATTGAGAGCGGCATTCCTGCGTTCTTTTCGAAATCAAAAGAAGGCAGTGCTCAAATGCACTCAATGGCAAAAGCAACAGGATTCGATGTCACATCTATGGTAACCGTCCCTCTAAAGGCCAATAAAATAATTGGGGCAATTCAAGTTCTCAATAAAGAACCCTCCGCTCCAACTAAAGAATTTCGCAGGCCAGACTTAAAAGTACTGTTAGAAGTTGCAGAATACTCAGCACCTTTAATTCAACGAATGATTGATCCAAAGTATGAGATCAATGACACTGAAACTGCTCGATTTATAGCTAAATACACAGACAATGAATTAATAACATCTGAGGATGAAATCAACATCGATGAAAATTTAATATCAGCCGTTGGGGATGCAATAATTAGACGTGAGCGAATTTTCCCATATAAACGATTATCGCCTTCCAGCATCGCCGCACTCATGCAAAATCCGCTCGATTACCCGAGATTGGAAGCATTTAACACTGCGACAGAAATGTATGTAGAAGAAGTTGCTGTTGCCCCGACATCTTTAATTGATAAATTAATAAAAAAATTTTTTGCTGAAGACCCTAAAAAAGACGAAGGTCCGGAGGCTGGAACTGATATGGCTGACATCGCTGATGTTATCGGTGCAGAATATGATGCTGATGGATCGATAGATGGCGGATTATCGGATGATGATTTAGGAGATGAAGAATCTGCTCCAATCATACAATTAGCCAATCGAGTCATTGAAGATGCCTATATATCTGGAGCCAGTGACATCCACATTGAACCTCAAGAAAATAATTTAATTGTTCGCTATCGAATAGATGGTGTTTGTTCAGAAAAATTAAGACTTCCCAGTGCTGTTGCCGGAGCAATGGTAGCTCGACTTAAAGTGATGAGTGAGCTCGATATTGCAGAGAGAAGAATACCACAAGATGGTCGTATTGTATTCAAGAAATATACTAAAAAGAATATAGATATTGATCTTCGTGTTGCTATTGGACCAATGAATTTTGGCGAAAAAGTTTGTATGCGTATTCTCGACAAATCAAAATCAGCACTCCCCATAACGGCACTTGGTTTTTCACAAGAAAATTTAACCAGATATCGTGTTTGTATCGAGCAACCTTATGGAATGCTACTTCACTGCGGCCCAACCGGTTCAGGAAAATCAATGACTTTGTTTTCGGCCTTACGCGAAATTGCATCGCCAGACATTAATATACATACTGCTGAAGATCCAATAGAATATACCATACCTGGCATTAACCAAATGCAAATGCACAAACAAATCGGGTTAACGTTTGCCGCGGCACTCAGATGTTATCTGCGTATGGATCCTGACATCATCCTTGTGGGAGAGATTAGAGATGAAGAAACAGCGGCGATTGCTATTGAGGCTGCCCTAACTGGTCACTTACTGCTAAGCACTTTGCACACAAACGATGCGCCAAGTACGGTTGCAAGACTATCAGATATGGGCATTGAACCATTTATGATATCGGCATCACTTCTTGTTGTTTGTGCACAGCGTTTAATGAGACGCGTTTGTAAAAATTGCAAGATGCAATATATTCCAGAGGGAAATGAAAAAGAAATCATAGAAAAAGCTATCGGTTGGAGTGGTGAAATATTTAAAGCAAATGATTCAGGTTGTCCTGCATGTGGTGGTGTCGGTTATAAAGGTCGGACTGGTATACATGAATTAATGACCAACAATGAAGAATTAACAAAAGGTATTAATATAAAAGCTGAGACCGCAGTGCTAAAACGAATTGCAATGAGAACTGACATGAAAACACTTCATCAGGATAGTATGCTTAAAGTAAAAGAAGGCATGTCAACTATGGTAGAAGCACTTTCAAATGTTCCTCCTGACATGATTACTGCTGATGGTGAATAACCAATATTGTTTCAGAATCTTTTAATAATTAAATAGAACAATAAGTTACTCAGTTAAAAAATGTTAACCAGTCCTTTTGAACTCAACAAACATGTAAAAGAGCTTGCAATAAATTTTGATCCTTTGCCATTTATTGATATTTGCATAATTGCCTTTTTTTTAACATTAAACAGTTCACGTTTTCTGATGGCACCCGGAATATCAATATCACTTCCGGAAATTGGTTCATCAAGTTTAACCGGAAGTCCAATTGCCGCCGTTATGACTGTTAGAGAAAATAATTCAATAATCTTTGAAGGAGAAATTTTCAGCATAGAATCATTAAGTAATAAACTGATGACATACCTGGAAGAATCTCAAATACAACGTTCTACCCTTTTGATTAAAGTTGATAAAAATGTAAGTATTCAAAACCTGTTAAAGATTTCAAATATTGCGAGAAATGCAGGATTTAATAATGCACAAATTGCAGCAATTGAAGTTGTGGATCAAGAAGATATTTTTAACAACAATAATTGAATCAAACACCCATATCATTGGAGACAAATTATAAATCAAAAATTGTGGCAATAGTGATAGTCACTATTATTTTTACTACACTTTTGCTAGTTTTTAAAATCAGGTTTAACGAAAATAATACTGTAGTTAAGAATGATAGTTTTTTAGTAATACCAGACAATAAAGACGTAAGCAATAATAGAATCTTAAGTGAACAAGCTTCTTTATTTGATTCATTACCGTTATTTATTCCAACCCGATGGAATTATGGTGGTAAAATCAACATTATAGAAGCCGAAAGAAATAACACTTTAGTTTTTGAAAATTTCACTAAAGAAATTACACTAAATGATTCCAGTTTAAACCCTTCAAAATTTTCTACAGAAAATATATCGATTGATTCCTCTATAATGGAGGAGAGAAATGATTGGTTATTATTTTCTAATTTTGGTGAACTCACACTACAAAGTTCAAATAAAAAAGTGATTTTGGGAGAACTGGTTGTTATTGATATTGAAAAAAATCTGCCCATTTTAAAGGAAGACCTACCCACAGAAATATTGAATATGATTGAAGATACCAATTATTTTCCATTTGAATTCTATACAGTATTATACACGATTGGCCAAATAGGAAAACCATTCATGATTAAAGGATCAAATAATTCTCAAATTAATAAAAAGCTAACTGATTACGTTCAAACAAAATTAAATAGAGTTAAACTAACGCCCGGATATTATAGAGTATTAATTGGCCTATAGAAGAATAGATTATCTCATCAAGGTAATTCATTTACTTCAAAATCATCAGCAAATAAATAGTCGTCTGCTTCTTGGTAAATAATATTTAAATTGAATGACGCGGAATGAGCATTTTCCGGCGACAAAATGATAATGTTTAATGGGTGCCAATCATACGACTCTCCAATAGGTAAGCGATCGACTAAGGAGGATTTAATAGTTTCACCTTGATTATTTATCCACTGAATATCCAGAAATATTTTAGTTGCAGAGCTAGATTTATATTTAGTCCAAACTTTAAAGCTATAATGCTTATTCGGTGAAACTTTCAATTTTTGACTCAGTATGGTAACTTCTGAGTTTTTTATAAACATACCAAAGGCTCCAGATCTAGCTGCCTTTTTATTAAATTTAATTTCCAACCCCTCAGCTGGAATAGCCTCTAACTCCCAACTAACTGGCAGTTTTTCAAGAACAAAAAGCTTTCTACTCTTCGCTCTTAAATCAGAATTTTCAAAAGATCGTAATTTCTCTAAACTTGGATTTTTGATGAGCTGTGTAGAATTCTGCTCTTCTGAAATAAATCTTTGAATTGAATTTACCAATAATAATAAACGATTTATTTTAGATTTTTGGATTAAATCAATTAGGTTCGTCGTGACATCATTCAATATCAACTCCTTTAATCCAAACAACAAAATCTGAGATATTATTTTTGGTGAAGGATCCCACTCAAATAAATATTTATTTCCATACAATCTACTATTCAATTTATGGAAGTTTGATTCATCATTAATATAATTCCATAACTCATAACGTATTTTCATGTAGACAGATAGATCTTGAATGGTATTTTCCAAACTTTCTTTTGAAACTATTGTATCTTTGGCTAACTTATTTAATAGATAAAAGTAATTAGAAAATTTTTCAGTTACCTCAAATGCCTCAGAATACAAGCGAATCCTATCTTTTATAACGGTTGATTTTGTTAATGCAGTAGCTTCATCTAAAAATTTTTTTAGCTCCTCACAAACTATCGGTGGAAATATAATTAGTTGTTGAATGTTCCGATAATATTTCAACCATCTTGCTTTTCCTGATTGGCCTAACCATTGTTTTTCACACAAATCAAAATATTTCCGCATAGGTAAAGCAGCCTCTTGAAAAAAATTAGTGTAAAAATCATCGAGAAGTTTAACTGAATTTTGATCCGGATTCCACAATAGTTGTGTAACTATCCATGGTTGAGCCCCATTTAAACCCCAAATTGGATAAATTTCTGCATAAAATCCTTTTACACCGGCTTTCCATGCAAACTTAATACTTTCATTAATTAAGCTAGGGTAAAAGCGGGGAATAATATAATTATTTCCATAGTAGTAGTCATATATCCCAACTATTTTTGAACCGTTATTAACCCATCGAGATATCAAGGCTTTATCTTGTTGCTTAAACTTTTTATCATACCATTGGCTTCGATCAGCAGTTAAATATGGCAATACGTTAGGCAAAACTTTAAACGTCGGTGTATTTTCATACCATGAATATGCAAGACAGCCAATATATTTATCTGAATGTGATAGTAAAACTTTTTGTGCTACCTTATTCGTAAAATCAAATACATAATTCGAGTAATCAGGAACGCCTCTAAAATATCTTTTTGAACTATTTTTTAAATAACCAAAATCAATCTCGCCAAACTTATTGCTATCATTTAATCCAATTGAAAATGTAGCAGTATTATAATTTTTAATAAAAAATTTATTTGCAGTATTAGCCACCTGATCCACGACTTCCATGTTACTTAAATCAGGCTGATAATTTAGATCCATTTTACCGTTTGGTTGGTAACGACTGTCACGAATAAGCGGGAACCAATCCGGATGTTCTGAAAAATGATCATAACGAATAATATTGCTAAGATTGTGATGAAAATCATAGCGTCTAGTTAATAAGTTTCGCTGTTGCCAAAGCTTACCGTCATAGCCTCTTATTCCACTAAAAACCCTCGATAAAAATGCTGGCTCAACGACTTTATCCAAATTATCTATGACCCATGATTTTCTTTCAGGAACATACTCACCAATTTTACCTGGCAAATACCATCTAACGCCTCCATAATTTTGTAAAAACCAATAAACTGCGGAAAGCGTAGCTTGTGGAGTTTTACCCAAAATTAACAAATCATCATTCCACGTGCGCAAAATAAAAGCCTCTTTGTCGAGAGGCTTAATGATATTAAAAAGATGAGCTGTTTGAGGTGTAAGTCCAATATAAATTCCACGCTGGCCACTTTTAGGCGGATCATTAATAACTTCAGCTTGATAACTACCCATCTTACTTATAACTCGGGAAAGTTCAAAAGCCGCTTGTCTTTCTAAAAGACTAGTATTTTGAGGGATATATATATTTGGAATTGGCTCATCATCATCAAATATTACAAATTTATTATTGTATTCTTTAGCTGTAATGTAATAGCAAGACAGCAGATTTAGAAAAAGCATATATAAAGTTTTGATTTTATTCCAATTCATTATCTGTTGTTTATTATTAATTAAATTATAACGATTTAATTAAAACTTCATTAAGTTTATTAGATAGAATATCTCGGGAAAAAGTATTCTCGGCCAATTTACGAGAGTTTTTACCAAACTCTATACATTTTTCCGGATTATCTCTCAGGTATATAGCTTTATCTGCAAAATCACTGGCATTATCAGGTTCGACAAATACACCGCAATTATTAGTTGTAACAATATCAGATAACCAACCAGGCATATTTGTCAGAACAGGCTTTCCAGCTGCAAGTGAATCAAACATCTTATTAGGGGAACAGGTATATAAAATTGGCACATTTTTATAAATCGTCATACATACATCTACAGCTGCAGCTAGCTCAGCAATTTGACCCTTGTCTTTAACCGATTCAGAAAAAATTACGTTGGTTAAACCTTCATCATTTGCTCTATTTACAAGATCAATTCTTTCTTTTCCCGCACCGTGTAAAACAAGAACTATATCGTCTATAGATCGTTTCCTTAACTCAATAGCTGAATCAATAATAAAATTCAACCCATTAGCAGGCCCCATAGTCCCAAAATATGCCAGCGAAAACCGTCCATTTAATTTGAGCTTTTCACTCATATTTTTTCCATTCACACTGGGTGAAAAAAGTTGCAGGTCACTGGCATTCGGTATGACTGTAACTCTATCATCAGGAATTCCGGTAGCAACAATCCCATCCTTCATACCTGGAGACAGTGCAATAATATGTTTTGATTTATTATAAACTTTTTTTTCCAACCATCGTGATAAGAAAATTAGAACAGGACTTTTCAAAATATCCATCTGAATAGCTGCCTCCGGCCAAAGATCTCGAACTTCAAAAACCAGAGGGATTTTATTTTTTATTATCGCATACAATGCCGGTATTGCAATTGTTAGGGGTGTACTAGTGGCAAATACTAAGTCACCTTTTAGTGATGCAGCTCTAAAACTACTTTTAATTGCAAACATCAAAAATGCTTTTACCCTCATCCAGAACCCATAATTATTTGAATACGGTACTGCCAGCCAATGAACTCGGACTCCTTCCTCACTTGTTGTAAACCAACCTCTTGGCGTATCCTTAGTAGGATTTTCCAATGAGCACACCATATCAACGGTATGCCCTTTCTGGACTAACCGTCTAGCCAATTCGTAGGATCGTGTACCACCTACACTATTTTTGGGAACTTTAAAATATTGATGCAGATAGATAATGTGCATTTCTAATTTGCTATAATTATTATCTAAACGATGGATTGAAAACCTGGATTTTCTATATCCAAATTAGATGATGACAAATCAAAAACCTTTATCTCTGAATTAAGCCAATTATCAATTATACTTCGGTCAACTGAGTGACCGACAATAATTGCTTCACAATCAGATAGGTCTTGCAGATTACTCTTCAACAACTCTGCTAGATGAGGTAAATGCTGCTTTACAAATGAACGATTGCCTCCTACCAAACGTGCTTCCTGAACTTTATCATCATAACATAAAATTGACTTTCCTTTCCCCAATAATCTCTCAGTTAGTTCTACTAATGGACTTTCGCGCAAATCATCAGTTCCAGCCTTAAATGAAAGACCATATATCCCAATTTTACTAACGTTTATTTCCAATATTTGCCTCAGTGCTCTCTCAATTTGACTTTGATTACTAGATAAAACATTTTCCAGCATTGGTAAATTGAGATTTTGGTTGCGGGCTTCTGAAAGAAAAGCGCGTAAATCTTTTGGAAGACAGGAGCCGCCAAAGGCAAAACCAGGACGTAAATATTTATCAGATATATTTAATTTAGTATCCTGGCAAAATATATCCATTACATTTTGACTATTGATATTATGTGACTGACAAAACTGACCTATCTCATTGGCAAATGTAATTTTTACGGCATGAAACAAATTATCACAGTATTTTACCATTTCAGCATCCTTAATTGTAGTTACAATTCTGGGGGCATCAATTCCATTATATAATGACATTAATGGATCACTTGCACCCGCATGAATTTCACCAATAACAATTTTTGGTGGATTATAAAAATCATAAACCGAAGTACTTTCTCTTAAAAATTCTGGATGAAATAATACATCAAACCCTTCACCCACTTTTTTACCACTTCGTTCTTCTAAAGTTGGAATTACTAATGAACTAACAGTTCCGGGTACAACAGTACTTCTCACAACTACAAGATATTTTGAATTTCGGTCGCGTATTGCATCACCAATTTGCCCTATAACATTTTCTATGTATTTATTTTCCAGAGCACCGTTTTGTTTTGAAGGTGTTCCCACACAAATAATAGCCATTTCAGTTTGAGACACAGCTTCAGTTGCATCATTTAACGCTATAAGTTTTTTTGAATCAGTAGCATTTTTTATTAACTCGCCGATGTCATCTTCAATTATTGGTGTCTGACCACTATTAATTAAATTGGTTTTACTCTCTGAAATATCTACACCAAATACAGAATGACCATTTTTAGCTAAACAGGCTGCTGTCACGACTCCAACATACCCTAATCCAAATACACTAATATTCATAAATTTAATTGTTGGAATAGTTAATTTCTTTAGTTAAAAGTTTTCTATCAAATAACTTTAGTATTTTATCTGATCCAGGTTGATTAAGTATCAAAGTATAACCATATTCGGGATCATCAAATTTAATTTCACTTTCTCTGAAAGATAGAGTTTTATGTACATCCACTGAACTAAAAAAAGAGATTAATCGCAAAGGTAATTTTGATCGAATCTGAGCATTTATGGACAAGCCAGGTTCAACATCTCCATAGTAATGGGAAATTTTTCCGCGTGGTTTAGGTGCTTCATCACCAACCCCAACCTTAAGATTTATCAGATTGGATTCGCCAGAGTTAGTGTAAATACTTAAGCTATAGTCACCTTCAGAAGTACTTACTACAATATTATTTTGTTCAGGATAAAATTTATATTCCAACTCAGGCATTAACCAATGAAGATCAATTTGGTGAATATCCAAGCCTAACAAATCATCAATTACTACCCACGTTTCCAATCCACATTTAACTAATGCTCTTCTGTGTATTACCGGATCTTCTAAACAAGCGTAACCATCATGCTCACCCTCAAAAGATTCTATGCCCAATTCAGAATCGCCATACTTATGCCTTAAAGATGCCTTTAGCCATTTCATCCACATAAATCTTGGACCACGTTCCATTTGTTCATTTTCATCGACAACTATAGTATTATGACAATATGTAGAATGGAGAGCTAAGTAACGTTCTGGTTCAGCAAAATATTGATATGTTCCAGCATCACAGGCAATGTTTATACCTCTCCACCATATGTCAACATGGAGCATATCTGCATGACTGGGTCGATCATGAAATCCACCACATTTAAATAAAGCCCATGAAACTTCATCACCAGATGTATAATATCCATCCCTGCATGCAGAAATGTTTCTGCGCTTAACTAGATTACGATTCGAATCAAATGTCTCCAACCCAAAAAACCAAAGCAAATCTTCGTCCCAAAGACCATTACCCAATATACGATCACTATAAAATAAATAATTTATACAGCTACATATAGGCCTGAAATCTGAATAGTCACAATTATTCAATGGAACTATAAGTGCACCATCATTAGCTCCAATATTGGGTGACTGTCCACTTCTTTCATCAAGCATACCAATCATAAAATCAGCGGCTTTATTAATCCTGAGCAGCATCTCCTTTGAAAAAGAAAGCCCATTAACTTGAGCAATGCGAATTGCATAAAGATAATCTTGAAGCATTAATCGATGGTAATTATTAGACTTCTGTATAAATGAACCATCATCATGTATCAAGCGCCTTGCATCTTCTTCCAAAATATTCTTTCCTATCTCTAACCACTTTTTTGAATTACTTAATTGTGGAAATAAAACGCCTACTATATAGAGCCCTACACCTTCGCTTATGCTATGATTATTTTGCTGTAAATATGAATAAATGTGATCTGCGGCAACTCTGTCGGCTTGAGCAGCAATCAAACCTAACAATTTCGCAAAACGTTCAGGAGTAGTAGAATTTGAATCAACAACTGCAAACAAGGCAAAACACCACGCCATTATGCGTAGAGATGTTTCCTGACCGCATTTCCAATGAGCACCAAAATTTGGTGGATTATCATTTTCCCAACTTTCAATTAGTAGCCAAAATGTTTCTGCAAAATCTTCTCGATCAGTTAAAATATATGCCCTGCTCAAAGTGTAAGCTGATGCAAATCGGCCAGGTTCCCAAATATATTTCAAATCACCTGAATTTCCAGATTGCATTGGAATTTTTGTCCAATGCTCTTTAGCCGATGATTTTTGGCTGGTAAAAGGATTTAGGTGCCAATCAGGTGGAAACCCCAAGTGTCCAGTTTGATGAAAAAAGTATCTAAAATCTCCACGTTTAATACTCTCGGCTTCAAGTATCAGCTTTTCAACACCTGACTTCCCTAATATTTTAGTCTGCTTTAATCTAATGTTGTGTTTATTCTTCGGATCAAAAAAAAATCGGGGTTTATTATTTAGCCAATTATCAAATAATTTCCCAGGATCTTCAGAAAATTTTGGCGTAACCCAATGCAGCCACTCATTGTCATGCCAATTACGTTGCTTAAACATTAAACGATGCCAACCATAACGAACTTTAACTTCATAGAGTCCACGCATGATGACCCACTTAAGTCCCATCTGACGTATAGATAACAATAAAAAGTTTAGCGACTTTTTCAATTAGAATCGTTAGTTGAATTTAAATAGTACAGTTAGACAAATCAATTGGAAATTATAGACGTACCAAATTTACTTTGATTCGTTAGCCATTTCCTTTGTACAAAAATAAGATCCAATTACCAGAGTATCCATTTTAGTTCTTTGAAAACAATCAATTGCCTCTTTAGGAGTACAGACAATAGGCTCATTCTCATTAAAACTAGTATTGAGAATAATAGGAATTCCAGATTTTGATTCAAATGATTTTATCAAATCATAGTAGAGTGGATTTTCTTCTCTGGAAACGGATTGCAAGCGGCCTGTATTATCCAAATGATTAACTGCACAAAGTTTATCACGCCACTCAGGTTTAATTTTATAGACATGCAGCATAAATGGTGATGGGTGATCATGCTCAAAAATTTCAGATTGTCTTTCAACCATTACAGATGGTGCAAACGGTCGAAACGACTCACGATGTTTAATTCTGGCATTAAGTACGTCTTTCATATCGGGTAATCCAGGATGTGACAAAATTGATCGACAACCAAGTGCTCTGGGACCCCATTCCATATTTCCCTGAAACCATCCAATTACATTACCTTTAACGATTTCGTCTGTAGTTTCTTTTATCAAAGAATCACGATCCAGTTTTTGATAGACAACACCTGCTTTATCAAGCTCTTCCTTGATGAAACTATCATCATAGCTGTTGCCTAGATATGCATTTTTCATCACGTGTCTTTTATTTTCTTTTAAGACTACATTACTGACATATAGAGCTGCACCAACAGCCAGTCCATCGTCACCAGCAGCAGGATGAATAGCGGTTTCCTTAAATGGAGTTTTATCAAATATCATACCGTTAGCAACACTATTCAAAACGCAACCACCTGCTAAAACTAATCGGTCATTTGGAACTTTTTTGTACAATAAATTCAACAGATGAATATATGCTTCTTCAAATCTGGATTGAAGACCAAATGATATATCCATATCTCTTTTTGTAATTTCAGAGTGTCTTTCTCTTGGCTTGCCAAATATTTCTATCATATAATCAGAATAATGCCGAGACATTGAAATCGTTCCGTCTTCCTTAATATGCGTTCCCTGAGAATCACCAAACGGTAGAAAATATTTAGGATTTAAAGAGAAACCATCGTCAGTTAAATTTATCATATCCTGAAAATGTTCTTTATAGGTATTTTCTCCCAATGGAGCTAATCCCATAACTTTACCCTCGTCACCATAACGATCATACCCGATAAATTCACAAACCATAGTATAAAATGAACCCATCGAATGTGGGACATATATTCTATGCTTAACATCAATTTCATTCCCCTTGCACTCACTCATCATGCAAGTTACAAAATCTCCCGACCCATCTATTGTTATACTAGCAGCTGAATCCCAGTCTGTAGTAAAATAAGAACTGGCTGTATGTGCTAAATGGTGCTCAATATTGTGCTGACGAAATTTTAATTTATCCGGAGAAACATCACATGCTTTTGCTATGAGTGTTCTAACATCATCCAGCTTCTCTTTCCTTTTTTTCATTTTAACAAAATTGAGAAGTTTAGTTGGACGCTTGAGAACAAACTCTAATTTTTTATGCCTGTTTGCACTTGAATCACGCCCTATAGCCACTTCGTCAATATCCTCAGCAGATAAACCAGCACTGCGCAGGCACTCACATATTGCTAAAGATGGAAATCCTCCATAATATTTCACCCTATTGAGTCGTTCTTCGGGAATGGCACAAACTACTTTGCCATCAACAATAATAGCTGCCGATGCTGCAGCGTGAAATGAATTTAATCCTAATATATTACTCATAATTATTTAAATATACTTAATTACTTTTTATTTTATTTCAATTTTTATTAGCTAACTCAATGGTTGTTCGACTAACTTCAAGAATTTCTTTGCAATTTATTGGAGAAGGATCCCCATTTTCAATAGCATTACAGAATTGTAGCAATTCTTCATTATGTCCTTTGTCCATTTGTTTCGTTTTAAATTTGTTAAATTTGCTACATCCAAATCCGGTTAAAGTTCGAAAATTGTCTAAATGCATAATTCTGCCACCACAAAAAATATCAACTCGTTCCTTAGGAAAACTCTTATGACCATTTGCTAAATACTGTATTGAAGCATGTGAGCCATTTTCAAACTCAAGTTGAATAAAAGCTGTATCCTTCAAATTATTTCCACTACCGGAAAGATAAGTGATATGCGAATCTGATATTTCTGAACCTGCTAAATAACGTGCTAAATCTATGAAGTGACAGCCCTCTCCTAAAATTCTCCCTCCACCAATCTGACGATCATGGTTCCAATGATCAGCCGGTATCATACCTGCATTGATTGTCATAACAATTGATTTTTGACTACTTAAATTTCCTATGACCTCTTGGATTTTATTAATATGAGGGGAAAAACGACGATTAAATCCAACCATTAGACGCGGAGGTGAATCAGTGGATTTTGTTATGTTTCTATAAGCTGATTTAATTTCATCCAACTCTTCAATTGTTAAACAAAGTGGTTTTTCAACAAATACATTTTTACCGCTATTCAAAGCATCAATAACATATTTGGCATGTGTATTATGACGTGTAGTAACAACAATCGTGTTGATCTCATCATCAACAAAAACAGTTTGTGCATCAGTCGTGGAATTTTGAAAACCAAACTTTTTACCCAAATGAGTACCACTCACACCAGTTCCGGAAACAATAGTTTTTAAAACCGCTCCAGTTTTCTGCAATGCCGGTAATAAAACTTGACCCGTAAAATTTCCCGCACCAATCAGACCGATTACTGGTTTTTGTGGTGGGTAATTTATTGGAATATTCGATTGATTAAGTTTTACTGATTTAGAAAATTCAGTATTTTTTTCCCCACTATTAGCAGGTGGATATTCCAAAATTATCCCTAACGCCTTACCGCCACTCACAATTTCATAACCTTCAAGAGCGTCCGCAATTTTAAATTTATGTGATATGAGTGATTTAACATCTAATTTGTTACTGGCTAGCAACTGTAATGATGCTTCAAAATTTCGTTGTTCAGTCCAGCGCACATATCCAAAAGGATAATCGTTACCTTTACTTTCAAAACTATCATCATATCGCCCAGGTCCATAGGAGCAGCTTACCTGAAAAGAGATTTCTTTTTCATAAAAATCAGCACGATTTAACTCAAGTCCTATCATACCTACCAGAACAATTCGTCCCCTTTTTCGACACATTTGTGCAGCATGTGAAACAGGTTCACTACTTTTAGTTGATGCCGTTATGAGTACACCATCTACACCCCGTCCATTCGTCATAGTTTCACTAGCCAATAATGCATTCTCGCCCTTTGAAAGATCGACTGTTTCAGCTCCGAATTGTTGAGCTAATTGACATTTTTCAGTATCAAAATCAATTCCCAAAACACGACAGCCATTAGCTATCAATATCTGAGTTGCCAATAATCCTATCAAGCCAAGACCGGTAACAACAAAAGTTTCACCAATTGTTGGTTGTAGCAATCGTATCCCCTGTAATCCTATAGATGAAGGTACGGCAAAAGCAGCTTCATCAAATGTCACCCCATCAGGGATTTTTGCAGCCAAGTTTTTTGCCACACAGACGAATTCAGCATGTGGACCATTTGTAAGAACTCGGTCACCAATCTCAAATCCATTTGTATTATTACCAACTTCCAAAATATAACCAGAATTGCAATAGCCCAACGGTATTGGTTGATCTAATTTAGATTTAACAGCCTGAACCGTTGGTATTAATCCATCGGTTTTAATTTTCTGTAAAACTTGCTTAACTTTTTCCGGTTGCTTACGAGCTTTATCAATTAAATTTGCTTTACCAAAATCAACCAGTATCTTTTCGGTGCCCAACGAAACCAAAGAGCGTTGGCTTTGAATCAGAAGATGACCTGAATGCACTTGAGGTATCGGTAATTCAGCAAGTATTGTCTCTCCTGAACCAAGATTTTGTAGTATTTGTTTCACAAAAAAAGTCAGATTAAAATTATTTTGATACTTTTAAAAACAGTCTTCAATTTAAGAAGCAATTTTATAGAATATATAGATATTTCTACTCCTGCCCCACAAATGAACTTACTTGTTCAATAGGAATAAACCATACATCACCTTTACCGCTATAATTACAGGCTTTAATTTGAACCCAAGTATTGTTGTTATCATGTTGATAACTGCCATATTTCAGATTTGAAAAAAAATCAAATACTTCTTCAGGTTTGTATTTGTAACGCTGACAATATTCTTCATAAAGTTCCACAAATAATAGCGGTCTGTGCTTACTTATAAGCTGACTTGCACCTCTTAAGGCAAATAACTCAGCACCTTCTATATCTATCTTAATAAATCGTACTTTACCGTCGACTTGATTTAATAAATCATCAAGCCTAGTCCCATCAACAGAAACTGTTTCCATTGCATTTTCACCGGGTGCTTTTATATGTATTCTTCCTGTTAAACGTAGCCCTTTATTATTTCGACATACAATTTGAATTTGTTTTATTTCATCCAATACCGCTTTATTTATTAGCTCAACGTTTGATAGTCCAAGTATTCGTAGTGTTAACTTAAGTACTCGATAATAATATGGTAATGCCTCAATTGCATATACTTTACCATTAGGCACTAACCGTGATAAAATAACTGTCCAGGAACCCCCATGTGCTCCGATATCAATTAATATATCTGTGGACTTTATATATGGTACTAACAATTTTGCATCTGAAACCGAATACTGATTAAAGCGATGTCGTTTTGCCCAAACAAACGAATGTAATATTTCCTTTAGACTAAACATATATAATAATTATGTAATTTTCTTACCTGATAGTATAAATTCATCAATCATTTAAACAGGTAATGATTGATTTTAATTACGCTAGTGTTAATGGTGAAATTATGTCAATCGAAAATAGGTCATCTCACATTTAATGAGATGTTAATAGCATTATCAAATGAAGTTACCATATTTTCAATAGATACTCCATTAAGTATTGTTTCTTTCGCTTTACTGCCAACACTTTTTAACAAGTTGCTACTAGGGATGATCTCTATCAACTTTTTCGAAAAACTTTCAATTGTACATTCATCAGTAAAAAATCCAGTTTCTCCATCTTTTATTAACTCTAATTCAGGACATACTTCTGGTATTGATAATACCGGCTTCCCATGAGCCATAGCTTCAATCACACCCAATCCTGCACCTCCATACGATAAGTATAAATCAAACATTTGGAACACTCCCATTTCATCACCAACAGGTACATCATGAATAAAATAGATATTATTTTTACAAATTAATGAACTAGCAAGAGCCACTAGATTTTGGCGTTCTGGACCATCACCTGCTATTATCAAAACAGTATTATTTAATCCATTATCACATGTTTGAGCATAAGATCTAATAATATTATTAACTTGTTTTTTCGGGGTAAGTTGCCCTAAGTAACCCACTACTTTTCGGTTACCAATTGATAAACTTTTTTTGAATTTATAACTTTTTTCAATAGCTAAGTTTCTATTTTTTATAATATACCCAGTATCAATAGTATTTTGGGCTACAGTGACTTTATCAGACTGAAAGCCCAAATCAAAAAAATATTTCAAAGAACTATCTCCATATACAATCAACGCGTCACATAATGATATAATAAATTTTTTATACATTCTTGTTATTGCCCTTCTCCCCAATCCTTTAAAAGATAAGCCCTTGCTCCAACCTATACATTTTATGCCCAACATTTTAGCTCTAAGCAAAAGCAAAGGATTGGAAATTATAGGCCATGTCATTTCAAAAACCATAGCAACATAATTATTCATTCTTAGATTAATATTCCGTTGAATAATATACTGATCTCCAATCCAAATATTATTTATCTTATGAATTTTAAATTTCATCCCCTCTTTTATTGATGGTAACCCAGAATGCGCAATACCCGGATGTAATCCAACTTGAAAATCCCAATTATATTTGGAATTTTCATATAAACAATTATAAAGAGGAACTCTATAGTGAGGAAGATAACGTTGTATTAACACTGCATTTTTTTTCATACTTCAATAAAAAAAATATTAAATTTATTATTGTTGAAATTGCAAATTCTTCTTAAGTTTAATTGCCTTTGAATATTCATTGATGCATTTCTTGGCAATTTTATCCCAAGTATAAAACGTCGAAGTAAATTGCTGAGCCCTATGACATAATTTATTTTGTAAATTTTTATTTGTTAATACTTCCATATAAATAGAAGCCAATTCATCTTTACTATTACCACATTCAATTAAAGCTTCAGATTCAACGGCTTTAGACATATGACAACCTACACCGACTATAGTTGGCACACCTAAAGCCATTCCTTCTAATATGGCAATTGACATGCCCTCTCTGCTAGAAACATAGCTAAAAATTGTTGATTCAAGTAACGCTTCAATTTTATCAGATTCATTTAGATATCCACACCAATAAATTTTATTTCCAATTTTTGCTTTTTTAATAATAACATCAATTTTTTTTACATATGAAGGACATTGATTTCTATCCCCTGCAATAATTAAAATCACATCAGGAATCTGAGACTGAATTTCATTGAAAGCATTTATGAGCAAATCTAATTGTTTTATCGGGTGAATCCTACCAATATAAAAAATAAATCTCTTATCTGCACTTATATTAAATCGTTCTCTAAATGTATTATTTTTATAAAGATTCCTAGTGCCACATAAATTAGTGCCATTAGAAATTTCTATAAGAGGAACTTTAACATTATAGTGCCGTAACTGCTTCAACTCATCATTATTGCAAACAAAAACGCCAGAAGACGCATTCATATTAGGGACTTCTATCGTAGGAATATACAAAGATTTTTTCAAACGTTTAATTAGCCCCATTTTAATTAGTACCGGATCATAGCAGCCATGTGTATGAAAAAATGTTGGCACTCCAAGTAACTTGCAAGCGTTAGCAGCGTAACGATTAAACGACAGGTAATTACAATGAGAATGAATAACATCAAACTTATTTGCATTCTTCATTAATGATTCTTTTAAATCTGTGGATGAAAAATCAGGAAAAAAAATCCCATTATAATAATTTATAACTAGTCCATTAATAATTCTTGGTTTATCGAGTGGGACATTTATTTTATCAGACCCATTAATATTTGTAGTATAGACTTCTACAGCATGTCCGCAAGCAACTTGAGCAATACCCAATTCAAAAACAACCTTAGAAATTCCACCCCTGAAATTATCAGGAACAAGACTATAAACAATGTGCAATATTTTCACCTAAAACTATGATTTTTCACTAAATTGAACTAATTGCTTTAACCCATTTTCTAATGAGAAAATCGAAGAAAAACCTAAAACATTTTTAGCTAAAGAAACATCAGCCAACGAATGCCTTACATCACCTAAACGCTCATCACAAAATGAAATATCAGATTTACTACTTGGATAATTTTTTTTAAGTGCATTAAAAAGATCCAATAATGATTTACTTTTACCTGTTGCTATATTGCACGATAAGTTATTTGCGTTAGTAAAATTATGTAACAATGCCTTATAAAATGCTGAAGCAACATCTTTAACATATATAAAGTCTCTTGTCTGGTACCCATCACCATAGACTTTAACAGGCAATCCTTTTCTTATTAAATCTATGAAAATTGAAATTACTCCGGAATATGGTGAACTTGCAACCTGCCGAGGGCCAAATACATTAAATAATCGTAAACCAATAAAAGTTAAATTTGATTTCTGACTGAACAATCTTGCATATTCTTCGCTAACAAATTTTTGTAATCCATAAGGAGCAATGGTATGTCCAGCAGAAACTTCATTTATTGGTAATTTATTCTGATTGCCATAAACAGCAGCTGAACTAGCAAATACCAAGCGTTTAATATTAAGTTTCATACAAAGTCCAACCACATGTAGTGTAGTGGTCAAATTATTATCATGCGCACCTAGCGGATTTGACCACGAATCAGTAACTGAAGGTGTTGCCGCCAAATGAGCAATCCCGTCAACCGGCTTTGAAAAAATCTGTGGATCACAGGCTAATATATTTTCTTCAATAAAATTAATATTTTTATGTTTGGGCAAATTATCTCTAAATCCTGAGCAAAGATTATCTACGACCGTAACTTCATGACCATCACCAATAAGTGCCTCCGTTAGATGAGACCCAATAAATCCAGCTCCACCTGTAACAATGAAATGCATAAAACTTAAGTGTTGATCCTATCAGCTAGTCGAAAATTCATAATTGATAATTCATTCTTCTATTAAATCTTGGTACCCTATTATGGTAAATATTACGATTCATGATAGGTACAGAGAAATCGCTAGTAAATTGATTAAATAATATTTGGATTCCCTTTGCAATAATTAATGTGACAATCAATACATCAAAACCATTCCCTCTACAAAACGCAATCCACTGACTAATAAAAAACAGAAAAACCCCTTTTTTAAAACCTAATCCGGATTCAATTTCATTTACACAATTATAATAATATTTATTGAAAAAATAAAATAGAAAAAATAAAAATAGAAATCCAAAATAATAGAAATTCCAAAATGCTTCAGTATAGATATTCACGGGAAAAGATCCTCCAACTGAACGAAACCAAGGGCTATGAACACTGGTAAACAAATCAATCATACTAGAAGGTTTTCCTGGATACATTGAACGTGGAATTGGTATAAAAATAATTTTGTAAAAAGTAGAGCCATAAGATAGTAAATCTAAATCATCTAACACATAAGCAATCCCAGTGTATGAATGAACATATGCTGTTGATACTTCAATATTAACAAAAAAGTTAGTATAAAAATCATCTTTGGCCATATAATCATCAACATATGTCATAGCTTTAAAGAAATTTTTTGTTTCAAAATTTCCATAACCACGAATAATTGACATTACTATGATTAGGTACAATCCCATTGCCACAGTCATTGAACCAATTAAAATATTTTTAAACCTTATTTTATCTATTACAATATTATTATAAATTGATTCTAAGAATATAATTGGGACAAACAATAAAATGGCCTCCCTTTTATTACCCCATCTTAATACTGAAAATAAAACTAATATTAATAAATAATACCACCACCTATTCTTATATTTTTTTTTGGCCAATATATTAATTAAATACGATGCCCCCATTGTCATTGGTATAATAGAATAATTACCAGCCCCGCCAATAAATGATAAATTTACTGGAACAATAGAAAATACTATTAAAAGAATTATCGGTAACTTAATATCAAAGTTAGTTTGTTCAAAATATTCATTATTATGAAAATAAAATTTCACATAGCAAACTATTGAAGACAAGAAAACAACATAGCTTGATAAAATTATTATAAATGTAACAATTTTAAGTTTATGCTGAGCGTTATACATAAGACTGGTCCACTGATCTGGGACATAATCCAAAGAAACAGCATATGACCCTAATGAGAAACTAATTATCGTATAAAATAAACATAAAAACGCTGGTGAAAAATAGAAAACGTTACCAACAGAAAGTCTTCTAGCATCAATAATAAAAGAAACTATTTGTGCCAAAAATAAATAAGGCACTATTTTCACCAATATACTTATTGGTAAAAATAATACAAATGTAAGAGATAGTATTAAATGTATAATTGAAGTTATTGATTTAATATTATTATTCATACTCCTCGATTGTATTTAAAAATTAATATCATAAATATGAAAACTTAATATATTTATTTAAAAAGAATATCAGCGTATTTACTTGTCATCACTTTTTCAGAAAAATATGTTTCCGCATGTATTCTGGCCTTATTACTAGCTTTATCTAATCTATTAATCATTAGTTTAAGTCCTTTAACTATTCCTTTAGGGCACTGCAAATCTAAATTCCACGGATCTCCATTATATTTAACTAATTCGCTAGTGATACCTGGTGCTAGTTCATGCAAGGATCCAGTATCATAACCAACTATTGGCAATCCGCTTGCCATCGCTTCAATAACTGAATTTGGGCAAGGCGGATTAATTTCGAGACAAAGAAAAATATCTGCTTCTCGGTAAATTTGCGGCATCAATTCTCTTTTTACTTTTCCTCTAATATCAATACCTGAATGCTTCTGCAATCTAACTTTTTGATCAGCATTAATATGGCCAACAATTATAATTTTTTGTAGTTCATCAGGAACTAAATACTTTGAAATAACTTCAATCAAATCAATTGCACCAGTCCCAGGTTGAACAACTCCTTCAACACATAATAAAACAGGTTTTTTATTATGATGTAATTTTGTACGATTCATAATATCTAATTTAGTACCATTGCAAACAATATGTTCATCACATGAGGCTTGCCCATATATTCTATGCCACCAATCTTTGATAAATTTACTTTGATAAATTACCGCATCAACTAAATAATTACGAATAAATCGTAATTGTTGGTTTCGAATTCTTCCTATTAAACGCTTTTTAAAATTGTGAGGAGGAAGAAGCTCACGCCAATTAATTCCATCTAATCGTTGAACTATTCGCACACCTTTTTTCCTACATCGCCATAACCATAATATTCTTTTTGTACCAGAAACAACTAGTACTGCATCAGGCCATCTATAGTTACTATCAACTATACGCACCCCATATCTTGAAATATTTGAAGATAACAATTTTTGAAAAGTACCCGGCCCGCCGATAGGAGGTGGTGGATGCGGAAAACCTAAAGTTAATGTCTGACTATTTGATATTTTATTATTGTTCACTAATTAAATTTGTTTGTTTAAGCACACTGTGCATATTTTCGTTAAAGAATTGCTTTATACTCTTGCTGCCAAGCTTGAAACATCAATATTGACCAAAGGTGAAATGACCAGTCCTGTCGCCCGCTAATATGCTCGTTCCACATTCCCTTAATTAGTTTTGGTTTAAAAATGCCGGCTTTTATCAGTATATCTTCTTGAAGAAGGCTTTCGGCCCAGTCTCTAAGATCGTTTCGTAACCATGAAGATATCGATATCCCAAATCCTTGCTTTGGCCTATCAATAATTTTTTCCGGTAAAAAACGGCTTAAAAGACTTCGCAACAAAAACTTTCCCTTCCCGTTATTAATGTTTGCTTCCACTGGAAATCGTGTCGATTCTTCAACAAATAGGTAATCAAGTAAAGGAGACCGGACTTCTAATGAGCAAGACATACTGGCTCGATCAACTTTTACAAGAACCCCTTCGGGAAGATAAGATGCTGCATCACATCGCATTGCCAATAAAATTGGATTTTCAAAATCGCCCGATTTAAAGTTTTTGTTACCAACCCTACTATTATTCAAAATGGTAAATTCCAACCATTGAGCGGGATCTCGAAAACGATCAATCATATAATGATATATTTCATAAATATTTCGCGTGCTAAACGCCTCCGTAAGTTTATCTACCTCCCCAACATAAAACTTGCGTGCGATATTTCGAGCACCTACATTAACCAATAAAGAAGCGACTGCAGAATAACCGGCTTGAGGAAATGACTTCACCATAATATTCAAAATATGATACAAGCTCGCTGGAAATTTTTGATACATTTCAATCATCCTTTGAAACTTTTGATAACGTCGATAACCAGCAAAAAATTCATCCCCGCCATCTCCGGATAGTGCAACAGTTATTGATTCTCTGGCTGTTTGACAAAGTAATAAAGTCGGAATCTGTGAGAGATCAGCAAAAGGTTCGTCGTAAACTTGTGGTAATTGTGGCACTAGTTTTTGGGCATCTTGAATTGAAAGTATATGCGTTTCATGCTTGGTGCCGAGAATCGCGGCAACTTCCTCAGCATATTGAGATTCATTGTAGCTATCCTCCTCAAATCCAATACAAAATGAACGCACTGGTTGATTAGTATACTGCTGCGCATATGCAGCTATAAGTGATGAATCAATCCCACCTGATAGAAAAAGACCTATTGGGACATCTGCAATCAATCGTTGCTTTACAGCCTTACCAAGTCGATAATCAAGTAGATCAAGAGCTTCCTCTGCACTCACTGTATCTAATTGATTACTCTCATCCATTAATTTGGCTGCTGACCACAATCCCTTAACGATTGGTAATGACCGCTCATGTATATTTTGTTCACTTAATACAGCAATATTACCAGGCTCTAATTTTCTGATATTTGCCCAAATTGTCCTAGGTGCTGGAATATAACCATACCTTAAATACTGGATTAATCCATTTCTATCCAAACGTGATGGTCGTTCGGGAAGTACTTGAAATGATTTGGCTTCTGATGCAAATGCAAACCACTCACCGCACCAGCCAAAATATAAAGGTTTTTTACCCAGCCGGTCTCGCGTCAAATATAATTTTCTTTCTGCACAATCCCATAATGCATAAGCAAACATACCATTAATCCGCTGCCATGCTTTTTCCACTCCCCATTGAGCACAAGCTTCCAGTAAGACTTCAGTATCAGACAACCCACGCCAGTCTACGACATTATCAAGCTCTTCTCTCAATTCGAGAAAATTATAGATTTCTCCATTGAAAACTATAACAAACCGGCCACAAGCGGATGTCATTGGCTGCCGTCCATGTAATGATAAATCTATAATAGATAACCGTCTATGCCCCAAGGATAAACCAGCAGACGGCTCACACCAATGACCCGCATCATCAGGCCCTCTATGACGAATGGAATCACTCATCCGGGTAATCAACTCTAGACTATCCTGCCTGTTTGAGGAAAGATTTTGATGCCATAATCCTACGATACCGCACATAATAAATGATAAATAAAAAGTTTAACTATTTTTAGTTGTAAACGTTACTATTCTACTGGATTTCTTTGCAGTAATTTAACATGAAGAAAATAAAAACATTGATGAATCATTCTTATAACAGTATATTTAAAGAACCTTATCCAACTGGGAACTCGCATTTTTTTTTTAATCATAGAGTGATTTAAAGGAATTTCATGCCTCCTGGAAAACTCCAGGATATTAGAGACACGGTGATAGTTGCCTGTATTAACAGCACTAAGAGCCATTGATTCAAGCTGATTGATACATTGTTTCTCGATGATCAATTTATATTTCTCTGAATACAATTCTCGTTCATTCCAACGCTTTTCAACATCAGCTACGCCACGAGAATGGTTTAAACTCAAAGATGTTTGTTGAACTAAACTATTTACGTTATCTCTATGATAACAAAATAAAGGTTCTTCCACATAACCTATCAGCGGATGCGATCTACCCAAGCGGAACCAAAGATCCAAATCTTCGCCAACCTCAAGATTTTCATTAAATCCCTTCTCGATTAATAGTATATCACGCCGTATGAGCATTGCACATGTACTTAGGGCATTATTTAGTGCAATAGCTTTGATTGCTTCTACACTACCATCTGTAATTATCACATCCGGGTGCAATTGCTTTCTTGCTCGTTCTATATTTCTTCTACAAACGATATATTGCCCACTTACCCATTTCAACTCATTGTGACGTTTTAATAACTCAACCTGTAATTCAAGACGTTTTGGCAACCATTCATCATCTGCATCTAAAAATGCGATCCAGTTACCTTTGGCTTCAAAGATACCGCGATTACGTGAAGCGGAAGCACCTGCGTTTGACTGTTTTAGACAACAAACTTTTTCATAACTTGATGCTATTTCAACAGTTCTATCTTTTGATCCATCATCAATTACAATAATTTCAAACGGTAAGTAACTTTGTCTAATAACACTCTTAATTGAACGATCTATAAATTGTTCTGCATTAAAAGCCGGAATAACTACACTAATTTTAAAATCATCCAACATGATACTAATTTAGAGTTTAATTATTCTCAGGTTTATCATGGATTAAACCATCGAGGATATTAGCTAACTTATTTGCTTGAGATTTTCGGGAATACTGATTTAATAATTCTTTTCTAGACAGTGAAGGAATTGATCCATTTAGCTTCCATGAGGATAACCATTTATTCAATTGATTTGCGACCTCTTCAGTTGATCCGGCGACAACACCGGCATTCACTTCATTGATAAGCTTATCCGTAACATCTCCATCTCCAGGCACAGAAAGTATAGGTCTTCCTGAGCATAAATATTCAAATAATTTTCCGGTAAAGAATCCTTTTGCTTTATGGGACATGAAGTATAAAGCATCTGCCTGACATATCTTTTCCAATGCACTTCGATGAGTAACATTACCTTGCAGTAACATTATTTTTCTGGAAATTCTTCCTTCAATATAAGGACAAATTTCAATTGATGATTTTCCATAAAACTCAATACGTAAATTATTGGCCAAATCTGGAAGTTTCTCAAAAAACAAATCTATTCCATCAAGAAATACTTTTGGATCTCTATTTCCGAAAAGACTCCCGGCATAAACAATATTAAAAGTTTCATTAGATTTTTTAACGCGGTCAATTCCCTGAAAATCGTCTTCATCAAAACCATTCATTATAACGTGCACTGGAGATCTATTGCGTTCTTTAAGTCGATACGCCAAAGCATCGGAAACGGTTGTTATAACCGCAGCATTTTTCGTTAATCGTGCTTCTCTCTTAACAGAATTTAATCTCATTTTAAGTTGAGCAACAACTGGTAATGATTGAATATTGTGATCTATAATATCACGATGATCAGCAACCCAGGGGATTCCAAAATCACGATGAAGACGCGAACCTACCCACAATATATAATGGGGAAGGCTGCTTGCAAAAATAGCATCAAATTTCTTTTCCTGACACAATTCTTGGCTTTTTTTATATATAACTTCAGACAGTCCACCCAAGTGTAAACTATAATCTGGCATAATATAATTTTGTAACTTCTTTAGTTTTTTTTCGAAATTGCTTAATTCAGGAAGCGGAGGAACTGTTACTCTGATAACTTCACAAGGATCCATTCCTACCATAGAAGAGTCAAATTTCCCATGATAAACATTATCCTTTCTCCAATCAGGAGCAACTACAACAACCTCCCAGCCAAAATTAATAAGATATTTTGCAAACTTCCCGAGCCTGAATGTTCCTCCATTATTTAATGGATAGAATTCATGTGCTAGAATTAATACCTGTTTTTTTTTTCTAATTTGTAGCAACTTCAAATTTTTCCAACCATGCTCCAAATGAAATCATTCGCCAAATTGTAAAATCAAAAGGCGTTTGATGTTAGAATTCCTTTGGATAAATCGATTGCTCAATGTGTTTACAAAATTCATCTGTGTTATTCACATAACAATAGTTCTTCTGTCGTCACAAACCAAATTTATCTACACACTGTAAGTTAGTTTTGAAGATATAATTAATAACATTTTCTTCAAAATCGTCTGCTGAAAAATAATTATTATATTGATGATTTCAAATTCCTAAAGGGATAACAGTATCTTAGTATACTAAATATATTATTTAAATTTTTGCTAATTCTACTTTTATAAAAATATCAATAGCATGACAAACAAGCTTTAACTAAAAATTGCCGTAAACCGATATTTAATCATTTCCCCAAACAACATAATTTCTGAATCCTGCGTTTATATTTATTTATATTAGTCCACAGCATTTTTTCACTAGGATAATCATCATGCTCCTTGCGTGGTCTTTTAAAGTAAGAATCCAAGTCTTTTTTTGCCCAACCCATTTTTCTTAAAAAATAATTAATATCATCATTCAACAAATTTTCGGAAGGATAAGGTGGCTTTTCGAGCATCGCAAGTGCCTCTTCGCGACTCATCTGCTTACTCACAATAAGATTACTTAAATGAAGCTTACGTTTATCAATGTTAAACTTAACTGGAAGAATGTGTCCTTGATAAAATCGAGTAAAAACTGACTCATAATGCTTGTAAGGATAAGGCTTATAATCAATTTCTTTTGTTAATGTTTCCAACGCAATTTTTTTATTATAATCAAAATAATCCAAAAATGGCTCCCATTGAATTCCACAAAATCTCCTATAATACAAATATTTAAACCTCCCAATTGAGGGAAAAGTCTTAATCTTTAAACTCCCGTTAAATTTGTGATAAATCCCCCAAATATTGCGCGCATCCATTTTAAACCAATTCCATGATAGTGGAATCTTTATTCCTTCCGTTGATGCATTCATTCCGCCTAGAATATAAGAAACATTATATTTAGCAGCTTGTTGATAGTTCACCCCTGTCATTGCATTATCATATAATAACTCTATATCAACAACATCAGAATCAAAAAATGCCTGCATTAATTCACGGTATTCATCCCAGTCAATAACATGGGTATACAAATCAACTTTTAGATTACGCACTAAATTTTCAATATTACTTTGTGCAAGTTCTGAATCCCAACCATTATCCATGTGTACTGCTAACGGACGCAATCCGTTTTTCACTGCAAGATACAAAACCCATGAGCTATCTACTCCGCCGGAAAGTCCTATAATACAGTCGTATTTTTTTTTGCTACCGTTTCGCTTAATTTCTTCAATATATTTGTTACGAATTGGAATTCGGTCATTATTATTTTGAAAAATTAACTTGGAATATTTAGTAAGGAAATCATTACAATAATTGCAGACTCCATTCGTATCAAAAACGATGTTATCTGCAGTTGTGTCCATTATGCAACGACTACAAATTTGATATTTATTATTATTCATTTTTATTATTAAAAAGTATTTCTAAATCAGTGTAATTTGGATATGAGATTAGAACAGCACGATGTGGTCCTTGGTAAACAAACATAGCACCAACTGCAACACCGGATACTCCTAAAACTTTAGCTGAGAGTAAATCATTCAAACTTCCCGCACCACCAGAAGCTATTACAGGAACCGTCACTGCTTCAGCAACATTTTTAATTAACTCAAGATCATACCCCGAAAGAGTGCCATCCTTATCAACAGTTGTTATTATTATTTCACCAACTCCAATTTCAACAAATTGTTTTGCAATCATTATTACATCGGCATCCCTAATGACGTTAGTTCCACAATGTGTGACTACTTTTGTCCTTCCCCAAAAATCACGCTTTACATCAATTGATAAAACAATACTTTGCGACCCATGAATTTTTGCAGCTTCGCTCACTAAACTTGGGTTTTCAAATGCCGCTGTATTTATAATAACTTTCTCATAACCAATCTCGAAAATGCATTGTATATCTTCAGCATTTCGAATGCCACCACCATATGCCATTGGCATAAATGCTTCTCCGGCAATCTGTTCAAGTAACTTAAAATCTGGCTTTGAATTGGTAGGCGTCGCATTTATATCTAATATCGCAATTTCATCTACTTCTTTTTCATTAAATATTTTAATCGTATTAATCGGATCACCTACATATTTGTGATTTTTAAAACGAATACCTTTATAAAATCCCCCTTTTTTTAATAACAGTGTTGGTATTACGCGTGTTTTTAACATAGTCTTTCAATTACTCCATTGAATAGGAGTTTACCAAATTTGTGACTTTTTTCCGGATGAAACTGAAAGCCAATAACGTTATTTTTCTTTATGGCAGCCCCAAATGTACTACCGTACTCTGCAGTGCCGATAATAAACTCATCTGAACGATGTGTGTAATGATATGAGTGTACAAAGTAGAAACGAGATTCATCAGGCATATTATTCAAGCATGGCGTTTTTGACTCGTTAAAAGATAAAACATTCCAGCCCATATGCGGTATCTTTAAATTTTTATTAGCTTCATCATTGAAAGAAAATTTTTTAAAGTAACCCGGAATCAACCCCAAACCTGAAGCGGTACCTTCCTCACTTCCATCACAGAGCAATTGCATACCTAAACAAATCCCAATAATACGTGTCGAAGATTCAGTTCCTTTCTCTTTGAGCCAAGAAAACCACCCAGTCTCTTTCAGGCGTTTGACCCCATGATCAAAAGAACCCACCCCTGGAAGAATTACCCAATCAACATCGTCTGTATCCCCTGGCGGTCGTTCTGACAATTCGGCATTATAACCTACTTTTTTCAGCATATTCCTAACTGAGCTAATATTGCCTATACCAACAGAGACTATATTAATTTTCATAAAGCCTGATGATTTTCTATACGCAGCATAGTGGATTTTTTTAAAGAGTTTTCTTTGAGATTCTAAATAGAAGCAACATAGCTTTGCCATTTAGTTAATGAATCCCTTCCCCAAACACTTTCAATTGATGCTTCAGTCAGTTGTTGCTCACTTTTAAAATCAGTATTGATTAGATCAAACAAATCAACTGCATCTGTAAATTTATAAAATAAATTAGAATCTATATGTGCTGCTGAAATTGGATGTAACAAAACATAAGGCTTCAGTCCAAAAGCTAATGCTTCATATAAAACCGTAGAATAGCACCCAACGACAATATCAGTTCTTGCGATTAAACTATAAATTGGACAATAAGGCTCAATTAATACATTCTCAATCTTGACTGTTTTAGGAAATCTTTCTTTTAGGTTAGCAGTTTCTCCCGGGTGCGGTCTTAAAATAACGCTATAATTACATTGATTTTGTTTAACTATATCACAAAAACTGGCAATGATTTCATCGAAAATACTCGATAAAGTCCATTGTGAAACAAAAACAATACTTTTTTCTGTTTTTTTTGATGGTTGTTTCTGCTGAAATCGCATTGTTTTTACAACCTGATTAAGATAAGGGCATCCAAAACTATACAATTTGCTTGGAAGTTCTAACTTATCTTTATAGTGTTCTCCGAATGTTATAAAAGTGTCAGGAAACAAATTACGGTTTTTTCTAGATGAATAAAATGCTGGATGCCAATTATAAGCTAAACTAGTTTTCCAAATTTTTCCATGTTGAAATTCTCCTGTTTGAATGGCTAATTTCCTACAAGCTGAAAATATATAAGGATCTTTACCGTATGATGCATCCTCCAAAAATACCTGCTTAACTTGACTCTTTTTAAGTATCCAACAATAGAGTGTTTTTGCGATAGAGTGCTTTTTGTAGAGACTTAAAACTGAATTTATAATATTATTCCAAAACAAATGGTCATCGATTTCACATCGATCAATTATTGTTTGAATTTGCTTTAGAATAAGCTTTTTTTTCTTTGGCAATATTGGAACAAAAGGTAATAGTATTTTTGAGATCATATCAATGCTCTCTTTGTGATAAACTGTTTGTTTTGTCCTTGGTCTTCTAAACTTACCACCTATACTATTCTCGATTAGAATTATATCATCAGGTGTTGCTGAACAGTACATGTCATACATTTTATTAAAATAAAAATCGCCTTGAGGCTCATTGACAACACCACTACTAAATATCGCGATTTTATATCGCTTCCTATTCCAAAGGATACTATACCTGAAAGCGATATACACAAATCGAACCCTGTCTAATATAGAGCGTTTTACACATGGATTACTAACATCGCTCAAATCATTTTGCATTAACCGCATCTTCCGAAAAACAGCATTACGTACGCTAAACCATATGTTAATTTTTCCTACCCACGAATCTACAAATATCTTATCCAGTTCATAGATATCCTCTCTTATTTTAGCCTCATTTTTCATCTTAAATAGCTATTGGATTAATTAACATTCTAAATTTTCGAGAGGTAATTTAACCTAACTTGTTTTTAAAGGAAAAAATCGCGCTGGAAGTACAGAGACTGCATACTGTATATTTTTTTTATCCTGCTCGTTAAGAATAAATAAATACAGAGTAAACAAAAAGCAACTGACACATGTAATACCAGCAATTACAAATTCCCCCCAATTATCAATTGTAATATTACTTGTTAAATAGAGCAATATTACAAACGGAAAGACGCTTACCAAAACTATCTTTAAAAATATCATAAACGCAGGTTTGGCAGGTATCTTTAAAATTCGACATATGTATGGATAAATAACAGGATTGCCTATAAAAATCGCTGTAATGATTGTACCCAATAAAGCGCCACCTAAACCAAAGTAAGGAATAAGTAATATGCTTAATAACAAATTCACAATTGTACGAATCGAACCCAATGAATTAAGTATTCGTAACTTACCGATGCCTCTGAATATATTTACAGCAACCCCTAAAACATCTGTAATATGTACTATCATGTAAACTTGACCCCATATCGCATATTTAGTAAACTCTGGCCCTACCCATAAAGTTAAAAACGATGGTAGTAAACAAACAGCAGTTGCTGATAACGGAATTGCAAAAAGCGCACGGTACTTAATTCCCTCATAAAGAAATTTTTTCAACATTTTTTTATCATTAGATGCATCAATATGATAAATAGCAGATATGTTCGCACCAAGAAATTTACTTATTAATTCGTTTATACTTGAAAATGCAATAGTCGTGATTTTATATGCGGCAACGCTCTCCAATCCAACCATTCGTCCAAGCAAAATTGAATCAATTTGAATAGACAGCATAGACAGTAAACGCGAATAAAACATACCTAAACTATAATTGAACGTTTCTTTTAAGATGCGTAACCAACCCTTTACACGTAGTAATGTTAGCCCTTTTATTCTTGTGTAAATAATCCAGCATGTAAAACCAAAGGCAATAAGCGAAATACCACTTTTTGCTAGTTGTAATTGCCACAATGGTTGACCTATATGAACCATAAAAATCAAAAGTAATGCTGTCGATGAAATTGTTATTGTAGATAACACAACATATATACGATGCAGCATCGCAGCATGTAATAGCATTTGCCCAATTTTCATCGGCCATGTAATTAAAGCAAAGAAAGCTATTGTCTTAAGAAATTTTTCAGCTTCCGCAACATGCTGACTTGAAACATTGAAAAAAGTGATGAATTCCATACGGAATACATATATTAAAAATGAGCATAAAATCCCGATAAAAACTAAAATGGATAAAGCCGCCCAAATTGATCGCGATAACTCACTATAATCATTTACTTCTAAATTATGTGATATTTTGCGTTCCAACCCATTGGTAAACCCTAAATCAAATAATCCCATACTACCGGTTATTACCCCGGCTAAAATCCAAATTCCGTATAATTCAACACCGAGATTATGAATAAAAACCGGTATTAGAAAAAAATTGATGAAAAACACAAATCCCCCCATTAGTGTCTGTACAACACTATTCGATATCATTACTTTTCGATTTACATATTTAGACACTATAGGGAGGTATTAGGTTAAGTTTCTTTAATCTTTAATCTACCAAAAAGTAAGCCGAATGAAATAGAAGTTAAATCATTCAAACAAGATCAGTGTTTTTTAATTTCTTAATCACTGGTATTAAATCGCCTGCATAGACATTAGTTTTCTCAGCAATAGACAATAGATCATTACTTCCATCTGCGTATGCAATAAAGTTCATCATATCACAAATATTCTTCGTCGTTTTCTTTGTGCCAATCGTTGGGAACAATCCTCTTTTACCTAATTGCGGCTCACAATTAACTTTCATTTTATATACTTCATTTGCCTCCAATACTTGTAAACACTTCTTTATTACTTGATATCCTCCCTCTAAACCATCTGGAGATATGAATGACATGTCATCCAACGAAGTGTGATACTCGGGATAACATCCGTATTTCGTCCGCATGATTGAGCACACAGGCAGGTTAATACCAGCACTACAGAATTGCCTTTCATCACTACCGCGTTCCAGATATGAGTAGGATTTATAATTTGAGTCGTGGTAAGAAAGAACATGTCTTGCCACACGATCTGAAAGTGTATTACCACCACGAGAGGCAAGATAGGAATAAGAACGATTATCTCCAATACAGGTTATCACATATCCGGCTACAGTGTTTTTTTTCATTTTTTCCAGATGACGGCTTAAATAGACTATGGAACCAATAGTTTCAGGTACAAAAACGATACGATAAGTATACTTACGTTTGGATAATGAACTTAGCCATTGTGCAAGAGCCAATGTGACCACAGGTCCAGACAATTCGTTGTTTGCCATTGAGGGGTGACAAATATATGTTGATAGTAAAATTTCCCTTTCAGATTTCCCAGGTAAAATAATTTCCCCATAAGTCAAATGCCCCGGCTCTAGCGTACTATCAATTTTTACTCGGTATTTTTGTTGCTTCAATTGCTTACGTTGATTTTCTGATAAACAGAATCCCCAACGACGTTCATAATAGGAAGTAATATATGGTATAGCATCCGGTTGATCAGGAAGAGAGTAAAGATGTTTTTGTAATTCTTCCAAAGTCAATATATTATCAACTGGTTCTGAGTATCCTACAATGTGAAGATTGTTTTTCTTGAAATCAATGATCCTATTCCCCGATTCATCGGCAACGTACGCGTCATTAATATTCCATTCGTTCGGAACATTCCAATCAAAAGCTTTAGTTCCTGAAGGCACTTCGTGTATATTTATATCAGAGAGAATTTTTTTTAAATATTTCAATGTTTCCCGCACTCCATTGCCCGTAATACTACGACATATCGGAAATAAATCATGACAACGAGCGTACATTTCATCACCCAAACTTTTAGTAGTTTCCTTTTTAGCCATTTTCAAATAAACTGCCTAAATATTTGATGGCAAAGTAAAGCTGTCATGGTAAAAGTATTTATAATTCATCCACTTATAAAACTCAGATTGTGCATCTGCTTGTTGAAATAGTGAGAATTCGCTTTTGTATCCAAATTTTTCCATGATTCCACTGAAGTGAAACTCAATTATCATGGCTTCCTCTGGATTAATTCGCTCTCGCCAGCGACCGACATTTTTTGCGACTACGGATCGCATTTGCTCCCCTTCAAAATTATTACCAGCAGTTAAATGGTTAAAAACGGTTGGTTTTAGTAAGCACGAATCGAATTTGATACCTAGAAACGATGTTACTATTTGCATAGACTTCTCAGTAGATTGGGCTATATCTTCAAAACGTAGCACTAAGTAACGATCAGCACCAAAACGCTTTTTGTTTAGAATGGCCATTCGCATGTCAAGTAGTGCACGGTTAAGTAAGCTTGCAAGTGTAGCTCGATCATTTTCGCCCATTTGACTATAATAATTCTGAACACCTGCTTTGAGAGCTGCATAATTGTCTCGAGGATCACGAACTAAATGAATAATCCGTAAATTCGGAAACCATTTGAAAAGTTCAGCTGCATAAATATCGGCACTAGTTTCCTTGACGATTGTATAAGGTAAATCATTTTGTTGAACCAAATTACGCCAAGCAGCTGTCATGGACTGGATAACCTGCTTAGGATCACGGAGGTCATTACCCTCAAGATACGAATAAAAATCATGCCTGAATTTCTCTAAGTCTAAATTTTTGACGCCATGCTTTTCAAGTTTAAGTTTCAAGTTGTCAACAATGATCAAATCAAGTCGGGCACGTAATTCGTCATCAGTTCGATGTTCACTGATGAAATATGGGTAATAAGCATATAAAACGGTAATATCCATTGGGTAACAGCTGATATCAGGATGACCATCGAACAAATTGTGAAACATTGTAGTGCCACATTTACGGTGGCCGGTAAGTAATACTAGTGATTCTCTCATTGAATATATATTATTTGTTGCAGATATTTTTCAACTTGTGATTCCCTTCGGCTTAGCCGGAAGGTGCTGATAGGTTGAAAGCCTTAGATTTTCAATGTTAATACTTCTAGATTTTTCGTAAAAACATACCTTGTGGTCTCTGCCACAGGGTTATGATTAACAGGCAAATCAAAAAAATTTACCTTTTAGGAGTATTGAAAGACCATTCTCATTCAGATGCATACCGTCATAGAAATGTTTATTACTCAAACTAAAACGAGCAGGATTTAAGCCGCCAGTCACAACAATATTATGACTTTGAGCAACCTCTCGGATATACTCATCAAGTTTTATTATAATTTGATATTTAGAATTTGATGCAAGAAAATCATAAACAGCAGGTGGATAAGGAATCATGATAAATTCTACTTCAATACTTTCTGAAAGCATACGATTAATAAACATCTCGAAATTCTGAACATTTCTTTTTTCAAATGAATTGTAGTTTTCCAAAGAATATATTTCACCTTGAATATATGAATTTATACGATCTTGAACTTCTTCAAGCGAAACGAATTTCATTTTAGCAGAAACTCTTCTTCCATCATTTAAGCGAAAAACTGTATTCACCTTACTACCGTAATTTTTAACAGGAATAGGTTTTGCATGATTGTCGTTAAAAATTCTATTCTGCAACATCTTAAGAGAAGACTGAAAATATGAGGGCGAAAAAAGCTGCCCATATTTCACCCAATTTGTTGTATGTACCGCATTTATATTAAAAAAGGAGTCGAATTCTCTTTCTAAGGATTTCCATCTATCCTGGCCGTTATTCTTATTGAATATCCAAGGGTCGATTCCAATTACGATTTTCTTAGGCATATCATTCTTACTTTTATACATTTGATATATTGCAATCATATCTTCAATTGAACAACCAGACACCCCGTTATTGAATATACGTTTATCTGAATAGTTAGAACCGATAAGCTTTATTCTACTTGAGCCAATAACTATCACTTCAGGTACCGACTGTGATAGCATTAAGATATTTTTTTGCAATTTTCTCTCATCTATATTAGGTACGTTTTTAACGTTATATCCTTCAGTTAAGTATTTTGCTATTTGGTATTCAACTCCTGATTTTGAAAAAATATTTGCTGCATCACCAAACCAGTTAACAAATAAAAAGATAAATAAAATCGAGATCATAAAGACCAGGTTTTTAATTATAAATGCTTTCATCAGTTATCGATTCAAAATTGAAAATATATAAAAGAATTTTCTTTAAAATTGCCAAAAACCAATATAGTAAGAACTATCAAATAAGCTACCCCCCATCTCAATATTCTACTTCTTATAATAAACGACTTTTCAATCGCATATTGTTGTTCTCTGCCAACCCACTCAATTATTATAAAAAAGATTACTAGAATAATTGTGCTTATTGCTCCACTTCTTCCAGCAAAATCAGGTAATGTAAAAAGTGAAATGGAAAATATTCCTGAAAGATAACTAAAAGCTTGTGATACTGATTCGGCTCTAAAAAATACCCATGCAATTAATGTTATAAAAAACGTAATTCCAATTTGGTATACTTCCTTAAAATTTGGAAAAATTCTTCCCTCAGCAACAGTATTTGTATTATCCCTATTTTTCTTCCTTAACATTAAAGGAAGAAAGCATATAGCATTCAAAGCACCCCAAGCAATAAATGTCCAGTTTGCTCCATGCCAAAACCCACTTAAAACAAAAATTACAAAAATATTACGGATTTTAATCCATGTTTCACCACGACTTCCACCAAGCGGAATATAAACATAGTCTCTAAACCATGTTGACAGAGAAATGTGCCATCTTCGCCAAAACTCTGCAATATCTCTCGAGAAATAAGGAAACGCAAAGTTCCTCATCAATTTGAAACCAAACAGACGAGATGTCCCAATAGCAATATCAGAATAACCTGAGAAATCTCCATAAATCTGAATTGCGAAAAAGAAGGCTCCCAATAGTAATGTGCTTCCGGAATAATTTTGATAATTTGCAAAAATGTCATTTGCATATATAGCGCAATTGTCTGCAATTACAACTTTCTTAAATAACCCCCAAAGAATTTGCCGCATACCGTCTACAGCTTTTGCATAATCAAATCTTCTACTCTTGTAAAATTGAGGCAGAAGATTTGTGGCTCTTTCAATTGGACCTGCAACTAATTGAGGAAAGAAACTAACAAATGTAAAAAATGAAATTATGTCGCTTGTTGGTTTCAGCTTTCGTTTATAAACATCAATTGTGTAGCTAAGTGTTTGAAAGGTATAAAAACTTATTCCAACCGGCAAAACAATATTCAGACCCTGTCGATTTATTGAATATCCAAACCAGCTAAATGCTTCAACAAAGTTATCAATGAAAAAATTGTGGTATTTAAAGAATCCTAAAAATCCCAAATTAACAAAAATACTTATCAATAGAAGTATTTTTCTTTTTCGTTTACCATCTGTTTTTGATAAGCTTATTCCAACATAATAATCAACAAATGAACTAAAAACTATTAATGAAAGGAATCGCCAATCCCACCAGCTATAGAAAATATAACTGGAAATAAGGATTAAAGAATTTTGGAGTTTTAGATTTTTATTTATTACAAACCAATAGAGAATGAATATAATTGGTATGAATATAGCAAAATCAATGGAGTTAAATAACATGAGCTAAGATCAAATGTAGTCTTGAAATATCCTTTTGAAATGTAATTCCGCACTATCAGTATTAGTGTCCTTCGTCCTAAACAGGAGCTTATATAACCAAGTGATTCTTCAGCTTTAAGGGCGCGCAATATCCAATGGGTTACAATTCCCGAAGCTTTCCCTCTTCGTTTTTAAAATAGAGTTTTGCCTTTTCTTCTGTTCTTTGTCGGTACTCATCGTCAAGTCCGTTATTAATCTTCATCAGATTTGGATTGGATTTCAAGTATTCAATCAGTTCGCGAAGATCGAATATTTTGTCTTCGACGTACAATGCTTCGATGATTTTTGTGAAAAACTCAAAATCTTCATCGTAGTCGAGTGTCAGGCGTGCTTCGTCAAGAATATGGTCAGGGCTCTTGGGTTGAATCGTACCTACTTTGCACAAACCGGTTTTGGAAAAGAAATAACAGAAACCTGTATCATTCTTTTCAGTTTTATAATGAGCAAATACTTTATCCATTGCCTGACGAGTGAAACTTTTTGAGTTGATACCGAGTGGAAGTCCCTCTGAAAAGACGTATTCGAGCGAATCATTCTCAATAAGGGCATTTAAGGTCAAATCCATATACTCTGTGTCACACAGCGGATCATCACCATCGACTTGAATTACAGCATCAAAGCCAAATGCTCGAAAAGCGTCGTAAAAACGTTTGATTATGTCGTGAGTGCTTCCTCTAAAAACACTGGCACCATAGTTTTCGACAACGTCAACCAAGGTATCATCACTTGAATCATGTGTTGTGCATACAACAACATCTTTTTTATCGACATACTGGCTTGCACAGATTCGATCCAGTAGGTGATATACAACCGGTCGATTGCAGATGTATTTCAAGGCCTTGCCCGGCAAACGTTCCGACCCAAGTCTTATTGGTACTAATGCACCAAGTTTTTTCATTTTAATTTTCAGCCGAAAAATTCGATAGTTTTTCTTAAAGCCTCAAGTCTTGGCTTGGCTTCTTCAATTGATCCGTAATTATTGACAAACTGCATGAGCTTGGGCTGAATTTCCTCAGCAACCGGGCAAATACCTCTCGGAAATTCGATATCGTTATATATAATCGGGCATCTTTTCTTATATTCTTTGGAAGTAATAAGCGTTTCTTCATAGGACAATGCCCAAGCTGCATATATGCCATCGCCACCAAAGTCCATATATTTATCGCGAAAATCGTACCACGAAACGTCGTCACGCTCATATTTGATAGTATAACACCAAAACGTATTGAGCCATCCTTCAGGTGTTTTCTGTGGAATTAGATAGTCACATTCAGCCACTATACCTTCATACATTTCGGCCACTTTAAGATGTAGGTCGATAAAAAAATCCATCCGTTCAGTTTGCGCCAATCCCATTGCAGCTGCAACTTCGGGCATTCTGTAATTATATCCGAAAGCGTCGTGACGTTTATGTTTAGGATCTTGAAAATCCTTCTTCTTCAACCTCACCTGGCCACTCTCAGATGTCATAGAAGCATATCCCAGACTTCCGAATTTTCTCATTTTCACAGCAAAACCTTCATCATCAGTAACAACGATTCCACCATCACCAGTAGTAATGTGTTTAGAGTTTTCCGTACTGTAACTGGTTATATGTGCACATTGAGCAATAGGATTGCCTTTGTAGGTAGCCATATGCGCTTCCGCTGCATCATTTATAACTATTAGATTATGCTTTTCAGCCAATTCCATCAATGGGTCAAGATCACAGGAAAGGCCATAGAGCGATACAGGCATGATTGCTTTTGTTTTATGAGTAATTTTTTTTGCAACGTCCTCTGGATCTATATTGAATGTATCTCTGTCAACATCGGCAAAAACTGGGATTGCATTTTGAGCAAGCACAACATCCAAATTACTAATTACAGTAAGAGGAGGAAAAATCACTTCGTCTCCGGCTTCAACTCCTGCCGCTTCAAGTGCTGCGTGCAAAGTAGAAGTGCCGGAGTTAAATGTTATCGCATATTTTACCCCAACTTTTTCAGCAAATGCCTGTTCAAAACGTTTACACATCGAGCCGGATGTAGAAGAGCCAAAGCCCGAATCTAATACCTCCCTAATATACCCTAATTCCTTCTCACCGAAACGCCATTTATTTTTCATAATGAAAACTTTCTATTATTTATAATCCTGATAAAAATTCTTAATTTTTTACGAGACGACTATGAATTCGCCTATTCTAAATTTTGTCCCGTTCTTGCTTTATGTAATTCGTTGTGCTGGCCGATATCAGTCCATTCTTCTAATATCTCAAACGCACCTATAGACTTGTTACTATTTAAATATTGTTCAATTAATTTGGTTATGGGAAAAAATTGTCGAGGAACAATATCTATCAGCTCGGGATTAATAACATAAACGCCTGCATTAACTAATTTTTCAAGAGTTGGTTTTTCAATTAATGCAACGATATTATTATCTTTTGTCTCTATACATCCGTATGGCACATGATGAAAATAACGTTTGACGCCCATAGTTGCAATATATCCTCCAGAAGTATGAAAAGCGAGTAAATGATCAATATTGACTTCAGTAATCAAATCACCATTGAGCAAAATAAATGGATATTGTAATTTATCGGGAATAAGAGAAATCGCTCCCCCTGTTCCAAGAGGCTCATCTTCATGTAAGTATTCAATGCTACAACCAAATTGGCTTCCATCGCCAAAGTATTCCTCAATTATAGCACCGAGATAGTTTACCGAAATATAAAAATTCCGAATACCATAACTAACCAAATGCAATAATATTCGCTCTAAAATTGGCTTTCCCGCCACCCTTATCATGGGTTTGGGTAAATTCTCTGTAAGAGGGCTTAATCGAGTACCTCTACCCCCCGCCATAATTACAGCATAATTTGGTCGTTCATTCATTCCTAAAATATCATACAATAAATGAAGCCCGACTAGTTTGTTCTCATTGTCAATTACCGGAACTTGATGAATGTGTCGAGCTTGCATTAGCTCAAGAACATCATTTCGACCCACTTCGGATGTAACGGAAATAAACTCTTTAGAAAGGTATTCTGTTATCGGGGAATTTAAACTTGCCCCAGCGAGTAAAGCTCTTCTGATATTTCCATCTGTAAGTATGCCATGCAATTTTCCGTCAACATCAAGAGCCAAAGCAATTCCAGCAGTTCCATCATTAATGGCTCGTAATGCCTGAAGTAGCGTATCACTTAGTTTAATACAGCAAGATTGAACTCTTGAAGTAATGTTTGCCATAATTTTAGTGAAAAAATCCGTTAGTATTCTAGAATAAATTTATTTTATTCAAAATCTGACCACTGGAATAAATCATCAGTTGATTTTGGTTTTTTTAAACGGCGCCCTATTAAATATTTTTCTTCATCTGGAGATATAGCTGTTCCCGGACGCTTATAAGCGATATCATCGGCTTGAATAATATCACCAGCTTTTAAATCCCCTATTGCTACAGCGCTACGTCTGAATTTTTTCTTTTTTTTATTTTCAGCTTGAGTAACAATTCTTCGTAAATTACCCAACGAATGATTAATGTTTTTTGATTCTCTACAAATTTTTGTCAGCTCATCCGGATCAGCTGAAATTTCGTGATCCCACCCAGGTAAATTCTTATCAGTTGTAAAATGTTTTTCGATAACACAGGCACCAAGTGCAACAGAAGCTAAGGGAATAGAAGTCCCAATTGTATGATCAGAAAATCCAACGGGATAGCCGAATGTCTCCTGTAGCATAGTAATATTGCGAAGATGAATGTCTTCAATTTGGGGGGGGTAAATAGAAATACAATGCAATAAAATAATTTGCGTATTTCCTTCAGATTCAACCGTTAGTATTGCTTGCTCAATCTCTCCCAACGTTCCCATGCCAGTTGACAATAAAACCGGTTTCCCTTGTTGAGCGACGTACCGTAGTAGATTTAATTGATTTAAATCCATTGATGCTACTTTAACATATGGAACCTTAAAGCGCATAAGAAGATCTACTTCCTTGATTGAAAACGGTGTCGATACAAAATCTACATTTTTTTCATTACAGTAATCACAAAGCTCTTCGTGCTGTTCTTCACGAAGATAGTATCGCTCAACCATTTCGCGTAATGATCCAAAATGTTTTTTGGCGGAATCGTCGTATTTTTGATTACAGTCATACTCTTCACGAGCTATCAAGGATTCAGGTGTCCATGATTGAAACTTAACTGCATCTGAACCACAGGCAACAGCAGAATCAATCATTTTTCGGGCTAAATCCATTTCGCCATTATGGTTAGCACCAATTTCAGCAATTATGTATGGTTCACAGAAGTTATAAACAGATTTATCAGACGTCAGATCAATTTTCATAATTTTTAATAATAATATTAAATTTCTATTTTAGGCAACTCCCACCAGAAAGGATTTTTGTCAACATCCTTACAATCTTTATTCATAGTATTGTTGTTAGCCTCAATTAATGACGAGTAATTTCCAAAACCTAAATTTTGTAGTGCTGTATACAATAAATGCCGTTGGTTTTTAGTATCCTGTTCCGATTCTTTGCTCCAATTACCAATTCCAACAGAATTATTTGAGTGTTGTCTGTAATAAGTGATAATATCTTGAGTCCATGACAACTTCCAACCAGTCTCCATTAAATAACTAAAGAAATACCAATCAAGGGGTTTAAGATTATTTGGAGGAAGAGGAGGTAATGAAAGCCCGTTAGTGCTCAAAGCAGTATTTGATAGACCAGCAAAATTAAAGCACTTAAGATCAGGTAAATTAGAATAATCATTCAATTGAGGTGAAAAATAATCTTGTATCAGCAAGATACCATTGTCGTCAACCAAGGTGATCTCATTAACCAGAATTGTTTTTTCTTTGTTCTCTAATAACTCTTTGGTTTTAGAAACACGATTACTGCTAAAGTAATCGTCACAATCTGCAAAAATTAATAACTCAAAACCTAATGAAATTGCTTTATTAATCAGGTAAAAACGGTTTTCAGAAATAGACATGCCTGACAAATCAAAGTGATCTACAGAAATATTAGATGGTAAACCTTCTAATTTTTCTTTATCGCAATTATCGTTGCCAAGTAACAAAGTAAAATCTAAATCTGTTTGATTTAATAGACTTTCTGCAAAAGGTAAAAAGGCCTTGCCGATACCAGGATGGTTTACTGCTAAAACTGCTGTCTTCAAGCTCGCTCCTGTATCTTTGCCGGAAGTCCTTTAGCAACTGAATCAGATGGTATATCTTTATTTACGACCGCTCCGGCAGCAATCAAACTTGATTCGCCAATCTTTATACCCTGTAGAATAATAGACCCACACCCAATGTGGGACCCTTTAGCGATAGTAACGTCGCCGCAAATTACTGAGCCAGGTGCTACATGCACATGATCCTTAACTACACAATCATGGTCGATAGAACTGTTTGAATTAATAATACAATTTTCTCCAATAATACTAACTGTTTGAATAACCACTCCGGCCATAATTTGAGAACCTTCACTAATTTTAACGGAATTACTAATAACGGCTGATGGATGTATTAGTGTTGCAAATTTGTAACCTTTATCCTTGAAATGTTCGTATAACTTGACTCTAGGATTTGAGTTACCAATTGAACCTATTCCATTTACAAGCTCAACGTCGTTTGGACTATACTTATAGATTATGTTATCATCTCCCAACAGTTCACAGTTTTCAAAATCCTGATTTAGTTTATTACAACTTGTCCCTACAGTAATACCTTTAATTATTCTGTTTGTAATTCTAGCGATATCCACAAGAACTTTACTATGCCCACCAGCTCCTAGAATAATTAATGGCTTCATACTAAATATTTTTAGCAAGCGTTATGCTACTGGGAATATTTATTAACCCCGAGCCTATTTTTGAAGCAATAGACAAATCCATTGCTGGACAACTGCTATACATTGTTAATCTATTAAGAAGTGTCCATGCTGGACGTGTCATAATTTTACTACCATTCGTCATACTTAGAATTTTTTCCAATTCTGAAACGTATCTCTCATCTAATAAAATAGCATTCAACCAATAATTACTTTTACAGTTTATTGGTTCACTTATAAATCGAACGCCGTCTACATTAGAAAAAGCTTCAGCATACCTATTCGCTAATACTCGTTTTTTCTCTAAAAACTCCGGCAGTTGCTCAAGTTGAGCACAACCAAGCGCAGCATTAATATTTGGCATTCGGTAATTATATCCGACTCTATCATGGTTGTATTCCCATTTGTGCGGAAGTTTAGCAGTAGTAGTAATATGTTTTGCCAAATCGGCCAACGACTCATCATTAGTCAAAATTGCACCGCCACCGCCTGTAGTAATAGTTTTATTGCCATTAAAACTTAAAGCGGAAAGCAACCCCAATCCTCCCGTATGTGTTCCCTTGTAGTAACTGCCAATTGATTCTGCCGCATCTTCAACTACAACCAGATGATACTTCTTAGCGACTTTTAGTAATTCGTCCATTCGAACGGGATGGCCAAACGTGTGCATTGGCATTACTACCTTAATACGACGCCTGGTTTGTTTATTGAAACATTCTTCATTAATTATTTCCGTTATATCGTTTAAATAAACATCCAGTTTTTCCAGGTCAAGCCCAAGAGTAGCTTCTTCGCTATCGATAAAGTGCGGTATGGCATCACAATATTTGACTGCGTTAGCTGATGCAACAAATGAAAGTGCTGGAATCAAAACTTCATCATTCCTATTTACACCAGCCATTATCAGGCAAATATGCAGAGCCGCAGTTCCATTGCATGTCGCGATGGCTCTTTTTACACCAGTATATTCTTCCAATTTTTTTTCAAACAAATCCACGTATTTTCCTGCGGAAGATACCCAACCGGTATCAATACATTCTTTAACATAATTCCATTCATTACCATTAAAAGTTGGACTGTGCAAAAGAACCAAGTCTTCTGTAGGTAATAACATTCTCTTTAACACCCGGCAAATAATGGAAGCTAGTGACTCCATATAATTCTCAATCTATATTGTATTACAAAAAACTTCATTACAGAAAATTACATTTTCTGATCAAGATTTATAGAACTACTGACATGTTGGAATTCTGGAACTACAGATTTAACAAGATCAATTAATGCGATTTTGCTCCATTGATGAGATTGTTCAATTTCCTTAAAATTTCTTATTGCCACTTCTATACTCTCTTTCTCAGCTTCAATAGGGGCAGTAATGACGCCTGCACTTTGACAACGATTTAAGTCAACTTCTTCATTTTCAGAATAAAACTCCTCAAACATTTTCTCACCACTTGTGTTTGATGCCGAAAAATAACATGGCCAATCGTTTGTGTCATCTGTCATGAGCAAAGCCCTTTCACGAGCTTCTTCTTCTGAATCACACATAATTGGGTTCAACCCACTTTCTGTCAAAAAGGTTAATGCAATGCTCGAAAAAGTTATTAAATAATCCTTTGGATTCATTTTTGGAAAATATATCTCTTTGTTATTACCTAAAAAACATGATAGTAAACATAGTTGACCTGCTTCCTCACCTGATATGAAATAACGACGTACGTCGTTTGGCGCAGACAATGGTTGTTTCTTTTCAATTCGATAACGAAATCCGTGTAACAAACTACCATCCGAAAATGCTACATTAGCAAATCGTGCACTGCTGAATGGAATCATATTATTAAAGGTTAAAAATATTCTTTCCATAAATGCTTTCGTAGCGCCCATAAAACTAGCTGGATTTACTGCTTTATCTGAAGACACAGAGAATATTTTTTTCACATTCATTCCACTTAAACTTTTTATCAAATCCCAATTAGCACTCACATTGACGTTAAACATACGTAACATACTATAAGGATCTCGTTCAGAACGTACATGTTTCATAGCTGCAAAATTAATGATATAGTCAAACGGCTTTTGAGCTTTAAGAAAAAATTCAAATTCGTTCGTTCCAAAGCCAATAGAAAATGAAGCAAACTCATTAGGAACAACTATCCTTGAAGACCGTATATCTCGAACTAACTCGACAAGATTATTTTCGCTGGGATCAATCAAATATAGTGCAGATGGTTTATACTCAGCTACAATCTTTACAAAAGAACTGCCGATAGATCCAGCTGCCCCAATTATTAATAGCCGCGAATTCTTAAGAATCTCAGTTAATTCACTTTGTTTTTCAGTGATATCACTTTGAAAAAATGACTGCTTACGATCTAAAATTTCCGAAATTAAACTGCTGTGAACTACTTTATGCATAACATATTATTAATATCCCTCAGGTAAATTTTTTAAATTATTATGACAGCTAAAAATTGAGTTCAAATTAATTAATAAAATTCCCTGCACCAATACAAATAATCCAGTAATCAAACAATATGACCTTTATCTAGTACAAGTCTAATTTAAACAAAATCGATAAACTCAACTAATCCTGTTATTATATTTTCAAGTAACGATCCTCGCAGCAAGCTACGAGGCATTAAAGAAAAAAAAGAATTTCAGAGTGCGCGAAGCAAGCTTCGAGGTATTCATCATCCTACAGTGAATAAATTTTTTATCCCATTCCATTATATAAGAGAATTTTCATATACATGTCCACCCTCCGTCAACTACCAGGTTGTGACCTGTAATATACGCTGCTTCATCTGAAAGTAAAAAACAAATCGAAGAGACAATGTCTTCAGGCCTACCCATACGCTTGAGAGGAACTTTTTTTGAATAATTTCTAACAAAAGACGCAGGTTGACTGGCAAAAATACCCCCTGGAGAAACACAATTCACCCGTATATTATCTTTTCCCACATAAGAAGCAAGATAACGGCTGAAATTGATAATACCACCTTTTATAGCATTATAAGCAGCTGGTGAAGTCATGTCGGTTTCTTCATATACAGTGAAATCTGGAGCCACTATTCCATAAATAGAAGCAATATTCACTATAGCCCCTTCTCCCTGTTTTTTCATCACTTTAATTGCTTTCTGACAGCATAAAATATAGCTATTCATCTGCATATCGATGTTCTTTCTAAGAGAATCGGAAGTGATATTTTCAAACTTTGCCCCCCAATCTTTTGTTCTGGGATAAGCGTTATTTACCAGTCCATCAATTTTTCCAAAATGTTTAACTACTTTTTCAATCGTCTCCGTGATTGAAACGTCATTAGTAATATCGCATTGAATTGTTCCTTTTTCCAAATCGGTTGTTACCGATATATCAGCATTTACAGGAATTCCACCTTCGTTACTAATCTTCTTCATTATGGCTTTACCAATCAGACCGCTTCCACCTGTAACAATGATTATTTTTTTATTTAACATAAGTCAGATTTTATTAATTACTCCGAATAGTTACTTATCATTCGAAGGACTATAATTCATCTCTTAAACTAGTACGAATAACATAAAGACGCCAAACGTAATCACGATCTACAACATTACGTAGTCTTGAAGGGAAACGTATACATATCCAGAATATTTAATTTCATTTAAGAATCACAAGGTCGTTATCTATATTATTGCATGAGCAATAAACTTAACTAACTCGTTTTTTAAATAAGGATTAAACGGAAGTGACAATACTTTGTTTGCAGTCATTTCAGCTTTAGGAAAATCTCCGCGACAAAAGCCAAATGGTTTTAATGCATCGAGCAAGTGCAATGGTGTTGCATAATAAACTACATTTGGAATACCTGCATTGTTTAGTTTTTTTTGAAGTGAAGCTCGATCATTAACCTGAATTGTATACTGCGCCCATGCTGAAGTTAAACCATTAGGAATGTTAGGAGATTTTATCACTTCCTTTCCTGCCTTTTCATTAATTAGAGATAACGTTTCGTTATACCATTCAGCAACTTTTTGACGGCGCTCAAGTTCATCCGCATAAATTTTAAATTTCTCCAAAAGTATTGCCGCCTGAATCGTATCCAATCGAGCATTCAGACCAATACGAATGTTATTGTATTTATCTGAGCCTTTACCGTGCACTCTAATTAACCTGAGCTTCTCTGCCAGTTCGTCATCATCCGTAAAACAAGCACCACCATCTCCATAACAACCGAGCGGCTTTGCAGGGTAAAAACTGGTACAGCCAATATGTCCTTGTGAAGGCACGCGGTTACCTTTATAGGTTGCCCCAAAAGCCTGCGCCGCATCCTGAATGATGAATAAGCCATGTTTTTTTGCTAACGGCAAAATAGCGTCATAGTCACAAGGTAACCCAAAGAGATCGACTGTTATAATTCCTCGAAGATTAAGTTTTCCATCAGATTTAAGTTCTTCAATACTTTTTTCAATTTCCTGCGAATCGATATTATAAGTATCTGGATCAATATCGGCAAAAACTGGTGTAGCCCCGACAAAAGCAATAACCTCAGCAGTTGCAAAAAAGCTAAATGGCGTCGTGATTATAGCATCACCTGGGCCTACTTCGTAGGCCATTAAAGCAGCGAGCAAAGCGTCCGTTCCACTAGAAAGGCTGATACAGTGATTCGATCCACTAAAAGCGGCCAACTCCAGTTCTAACTCGTTAACTTCTGATCCTAGAATATATTTGCCGTGGTGTAAGACTTTATGAATTGCCGACTCGAGATTTCCACGAATTTTATTCTGTTGTGATACCAAATCGATAAATGATAACGGCTTTTTATCATTTTTAATTTCAAGGAATTCTTCAGGAGAAATCGCCTGGTTACAAATTTTCTGTAGCCTGGTATCGCGTGTTAACAGATATGCATCAGTCCCCAAACGATTGACTGATCGCGCCAACTGACTGTTTTTAGGATTATCTTCAGCAAAAATGGATTCGCCATCACCGGCGAGAGCAGCAAGCCAATGACACTCCGCAGAAAATCCATGAAGCCGTTCCTTAGCTTCCAATTCCGCATCTGCAAACGAAAGTGCTACTTTTTCATTTTGAATTTGTTTTGCCAAATCGCAGACTAAAGTTTGAACAGCGCCAAGATATAGCCAAGCGCGTTCAAGCTTTTTTACTTTATCGAATGCTTTTTGCAAAGTTTCGGAATACGCCGACTCACGTGAGCAAATATCAATCACTATACTTATATCAAGTAGAACTTCCATTTTGGCGAAGCGGTTATTCCAGCTTTATTTGAAACAATCTTCAAACGATTTATTAACAATGTTATCTTGTTTATCTTTCTTTAACTTTTATTTCCTAACGACCCTTACAGTGAGTGCTGATTGATCGAAAAGTACTCTTTAATCTTATCAGTTACATAAACTATCTGTTCATCTTTTAACTCCGGAAAAATTGGTAACGATAAGATTCGGCCTTGATTCGCATAGGCAACTGGAAAGTCAGAAGGATTGTGATTTAAATAATTGTAAGCCTTTAAAAATGGTAATGCTATTGGATAGTTAAGTACAGTCGCAATATCAGCTTCCTTTAAGTAAGTTCTCAGATTATCCCTATGATGCGTACGGATAACATAAAGATGCCAAACATGATCACGATTAGATCCAACTTCAGGTAAAATTAAATCACCGACTTCCTTTAGGAGTTCAGTATATCTGCGGGCAACACGTTGTCTCTCTTTTATCCAGTTCTTCAAATGTGGTAACTTTACACTGAGTATAGCTGCTTGAATACCATCCATACGACTATTTATACCCTCAATAGTGTGATCTCCTTTGCCGCCATGACGAGCATACAATTTCATCAATTCTGCCAGTTCATCATCATTCGTAACAATGCAACCGGCATCTCCCATGGCACCAAGATTTTTTCCAGGATAAAAGGAAAATGTGCCTAGCTTTCCAATCGTTCCAACATTTTTTCCTTTGTAAGTAGCAAAGTGTGCTTGAGCTGAATCTTCAATCACCCATAAATTATGTTTACTGGCAATTGCTTGAATCGCATCCATATCTGCGGGTTGCCCATAAAGATGTACTGCAATTATCCCTTTGGTTTTTGAGTTAATTTTGGATTCTATCAGTGATGGATTAATATTAAATGTATCATCTTTTGTATCACAAAAAATGACTTTAGCTCCGGTCTGAGTAATAGTTTCCGAGGTTGAAATCCACGAATGCGCAGTAGTAATTACTTCATCTCCAGATTTTACTCCAAGACAATGCATTGAAATATAAAGAGCATCCGTACCATTAGCGCATGAAATGCAGTGTTTTACTTTCATCGCGGATGCAAATTCTTTTTCAAATTTGTCTACGTAAGGCCCACGTATAAATTGAGCCTTATTAATCACATCAAAAATAGCCCCATCAATCTCTTTCTTAATAGATTGATACTGTGCATTTAAATCAACAAACGGTACTTTCATATATTTATGTCTATTTTACTTTTTTCAAGAATCGCTCTTTTTTATCATTTAAATGTTCTTCATAAAGGCTGTTGCATTCATCACACTTCAATTGAGATGAGGTGCTATCTGTAGTTAACTCAAGACGATTAGCACATTCACATACCCAGTCATGATGTTTTGCAGGATTTCCCACTACTAATGCATAAGCAGGAACGTCACGAGTTACAACACAGCCTGCGGCAACAAAACAATATTCTCCCAATGTGGTTCCGCATATTATTGTGGCGTTTGCTCCGATAGTTGCCCCTTCTTTTATCAGGGTTTTTTTCAACCATTGATCTTTGGATCTTTTAACAAAAGCACGAGGATTATTGTGGTTTGTTAAAACACAACTTGGTCCAAAAAAAACTCCATCTTCAGCCGTAACACCTTCCCATATCTGAACACAATTTTTAACCGTTACTTCATTGCCTAACATAGCACCTGACTCGATGAAACTATGTTCTCCAATGTTGCACCTTTCACCAATCACTGCCCCAGCCATTATATGAGCAAATGCCCAAACACGTGTATCATTTCCAACATTGGACCCCTCATCAACTAACGCAGTTTCATGAAAGTAATATTTCTTCTTCATTCTTATTTATTTTGAGCCTTTTGTAGTATTCGCACAACTTCACGAGCATGCGTTACACCAGATATAGGTTCGTTTCCGGTACTGATGCACTCCAAAAAATGTTCTGCTTCCTGCCGTATTGGTTCTATGAAATCAATTTTAGGAATTAAAATATCACCTGTTCTGTAGTCGAATTCTAAAGGACTTGTTTTATCAAAATCCATATTCTTTCCAAGGACTGCTTTAATATCTATACCCTTATCAAATATCATAATCTTATTGTCAGAAACGTCATCATAAACCACCATTTTTTTTGATCCAACAACAACCATCTTTCTGGTTTTATGTGGGTCTAAACAACTTACATGAACATTTGCCATAATGTTGTCAGGATATTTGATATTAAGAAAAGCAACATCCTCAATTCCTTCTTGAACATACGCCATTCCCGTCCGCTCAATAGATATAGGCTCAATATCTTTTAGCCAATATTGGATTATACTAATATCGTGAGGTGCAAGATTCCATAAAACATCAACATCCGATCGAATACGTCCTAGATTTAACCGTTGACTGTATATGTAACGAATATCACCAATTTCATCAGAGTCGATTAATGACCGCACATACCTCACTGCCGCATTATACAAAAATGTATGGCCTGCCATAACTATTTTTTTATTTTTATTTGCTAACTCCTCTAACTCGTCGACTTCATCGACAGAAGTTGCCAGAGGTTTTTCTACAAAAACATGTTTACCTCTACTTAAAGCGCTTTTTGCTAATTGAAAGTGAGTACCAGCCGGAGTTGCAATAATTACCCCATCAATCTCGGTATCATTAAGGGCTACATCTACATTATCTATAGCTTTAATATTAGGATAGCTTTTTTTGACAAAATCACATCGTTCCTCATTTGTATCAACTAAGTAACGCAAATTGCAATTGGGCAATGAATTGAAATTTCGTAATAGATTTGGTCCCCAATATCCACAACCGATTTGCGCTAGTGTAATCATAATTCTTTATTAATTAATTTTAATGTATGGACAAGTAGTTCATCAACTAATTCATGTTCTACCGAACATTTGTTTTATATTAAAGTATAAACAAAACTTAGAAATTATATGAGGGAATACTATAAATATTAAATTATCACCGAGTATCATAAATATCTATACATTGATGCTTTTCATTGCGTCATAATTATCATAATACCAAGCCACGCTTTGTTTCAAGCCATCTTCGAGTGATACCTCAGGCTCCCAATCCAGCAGTTTCTTTGCTTTGTTTATATCTGCCCAAGTTTCTTTTACATCTGCTATGTGAAATGGCCGTTTCTCAATTTGAGCTTTCTTGCCTATTATATTTTCCAACAAACTGAAAATCGTCGTTAAGGATACAGGATTATCACCACCACCAAGATTTATTATTTCGTAGCCCAATTCTTTTTCTGCTAATATAGTACCACGTGCAATATCATCAATATATGTAAAATCACGAGATTGTGAACCATCACCGTATAATTTTATAGGTGTTTCATCATCAATCCATTTTATGAATCGAAACATACCCATATCAGGACGACTGGCGGGTCCGTAAACTGTAAAATAACGTACTATTGAAACATCAATTTTATATAAATGACGATAGCTATAGGCAAGCACTTCCGCGGCTTTTTTGCTTGCTGCATAAGGACTAATTGGAGTATTCACCGGTAGGTCTTCATTAAATGGCATTTTTTGACCGGCATAAAGTGATGAGGTCGAAGCCAATATCACCTTCTTTACTTCATTCTTAAGCATACAGTTTAAAATATTAAGTGTACCTATTGCATTTGTTGTCATATATACTTGAGGATTTATCATACTGTAACGCACTCCAGCTCGTGCTGCTAGATTATAAACCGCATCAAACTGATTCTCTGAAAAAAGTTTTTTAAGCGAATCAATATCCTCAATATCCAAACGTTTAAATGTAAAATTTCCACATTTAAAACTTGTTAAACCATAATATACTTCAGCTGATCCTATAGTATAGTCTAACTTATCGAGAAGAAGTTTTGATGCTTCATTATTACTAGCTAATTCATGAAGCCGGTAAGTTTTTAAGCGAACGTCATTATAAGAATTGATATTGTCAATTCCTATAACTGAATGGCCATTTTGCAAAAGTAACTCTGCAACTCTTGAGGCAATAAATCCAGCTACACCAGTTACAAGAAACGTCGCCATTTTATTTTACGCACAGTAATATTTTTGTAGTGTTTTTGAAATAGAATTTCTTGTTTCAACTACATGTAAATCCAATTTCGAAGAATCGTATTCTTTGTAATAATTGCATGGATTAGCAATGCTAGCAAATTAAATCGACTATAGAAGCCCCACATAACCTAATCCTACTACTGCTATTTTCATGATAATTAATTCTACAATTTAATTCGATTTTGACTAAAAAACATAACGCTTAATGGAGGTCACTCGCTTATTACATGCTGCCGCCCTTGGTCGATCAGTCGAAACTGAAACCAATTTAACTATTTTTAAACTGTAATTTTCGCGCACTAAAGCCGCTCTATTTGCTGCCTACAATTTCCACAAGTAGTGGTATTAAATCATGGCCTTTATTATTCCAGGTTTGTATTGTTTTTACCCGGTCTTTCAAAAAATTTTTCTTTTCTGATGTTAAACCATCAACTACTTCAGATATTTCACTTATACGTTTATGACCATTTTTCAGATGAGGTTCTATTTGTTCATCAAGAAAGCCATTGAGTAGTTTTCGAAGGCTTACTTCTGCAGAGTAAAAATCACTTCGAATACCTATTTTTTTTGAAATATTTATTGCATTTATATTACCAAGAAAACGTAACCCCTGACTTGTAGACCCCTTACTGATATTCAGATGTTTCATGATTTCAGGAATTGTCAGCGATTTTGGAGAACAAAACAGCAATCCATAAATTTCCCCAATTGACTTCGGTAGCCCTAAAGCTTTTGTTAAATGAACAAAATATTTAATAATTTCAATTTCTGCTGTAGATAGTTCTAAACTAGGATCTTGCGATGAAAAGTTGTCACTAAATCTGACATCACTATCCTCAATTTCTATTGAAGAACGATCACTGGTGTTAGTCTTTTTCATGTATTGCAGAGCCATTAGGTCAATTTATTTCAAACATCAGATGTATATTTTTGAACAAAGGTCAAGAATTTTTGAAAATAATTCATTTATTTTTATACATTAGATAATTGGAATACTTAGAAGCCCATATATCAGCCGGTAAAATATAAACAGGCATTTTAACTTATTTAACTCGTTCTGACTTAAAGTATGCAGATTGTTTTGTTATTTATACGATGTTAGTAACAAATTCAGTAATAGATTCAATTATTTGATCCTTCTGTGAATGAGATAATTCAGGATAGATTGGTATACTCAATACTTCGTTAGAAAGGTCATGTGCAACTTTGATTGAACTATCACTATTACTGAATTTTTGAAAACATGCCTGTTGGTCTAATGTAATTGGATAATATATTTCCGATCCAATTTGTTTTGATTTAAGATATTTTTGTAATTCATTTCTTTTACCAATACCAGGAAGTCGAAGTGTATACTGATTCCACGCATGAAAGTTACCTTTATGTGTAGTTGGCAGCATTATTATATTAGAATTATCTTCTGTTTTAGCTACAACTGTGTTGTGTGCAATGCAGGTTGGACATTCAATATTCCCAATACCTTTAATATCGCTTAACTGCTCGAAATAATAGGCTGAATTTTCTGAGCGCAATTGTGTGTATTTTGATAATTGTAATATTTTCACACGCAAGAGAGCTGCCTGTAGTTCGTCCAAACGAAAATTTCCCCCAATATATTTATGATAATATTTAGGATTACTGCCATGAACGCGCAATATTCGTATTTTTTCTGCTAAAGCACTATCATTTGTAACAATCATTCCCGCGTCACCAAATCCTCCTAAATTTTTTGATGGGAAAAAACTAAATGTCCCAATATCTCCAATAGAACCAACAGATTGATTAAAATACTTTGCACCCAATGACTGTGCAGCATCTTCAATAACATAAAGCTTTTTTATTTTTGCTAAATCTATAACTGACTTCAAATCTGCACTTTGACCAAATAAGTGTACAGGTATTATCGCTTTTGTTTTCTCAGTTATTTTTTTGGTAGCATCAGCTACATTCAGATTAAAACAATCTGGACAAGAATCTACAAATACTGGCGTCGCGCCCACTCTAGCAACACATCCCGCTGAAGCAAAAAATGTAAATGCTGGAACCAATACTTCATCTCCCGGCCCTATCCCTAAAGCCATTAAAGATAGCAGAATAGCATCAGTACCACTTGATACACCTATTGCATAATCAGTGCCTACAATACTGGCAACTTCTGATTCAAAGTGTCTAACTTCATCACCTAATATAAAACAACTTGATTCAATTACCCGATTGAAGGCATTCGTTAGATCCTTTTTTAATTCTCGATTTTGAATATTTAAATCTAACAAAGGAACATTCATTGTTTACTTATTAGTTATGTTTTAATTTCCAGTTGAATAATTCTACCGAAAATAATGACAATAAAACATCAATCACTAATCCGATAAATGCTTGGGAAACTTTGATTGCCATCGAGGTTTTAGTCGTAGATAAGAATTTAAAAGCATATTATATGCTTTTTTAATATTTTCATCATCAACTTTAGAAGAATCATCTTTATTTACAGTATTCTTTTCAATAGCGGTAGAACTAATAATCCAATAAAATCTTCTATCTCTGAGACTTTCAGAACCTTTAAGCCAATTAATAAACCTTCGAGGACTTAAGTCATACGCTTTCCAATCAGTCCCTTCATATGTTGATGATGGACCTCGTGGGTGAATAAGAGTTGTTAAATATGCAATATCCTTAACATAAAATAAAGCAACTGTCCCTGTATTGGGAGACTTTTGAATATTGAGCCAGATTTCCCCATTGGAATTTGCAGCACGTTCAGTCATTTTGGAGTCATTTAACAAATCATATATATCATGAAATAAACCAGCGATATAATAGATTTCTACATCAATTTTATTTGTCTCATTTTGATAAGTATATAAACCGTGATTCAGTATTTCCTGATAAGGTGTATCCCAATATAATACTGGATTTTCCATAGGAATGTCTACTTTTACTAAATTATAACCAGGAAGATATATTTCTTTTGATAGAGTTTTACTCACATTTCGGTTTCCCGTTTTAAAAAAAAGACCCCCTATAATTATCGTAGATATAATTGACCCAATACCTACGAACATAAAAATTTTGTTATGAAATTTCCTTATAGGTTTAAAATCATTTTTAACTTCAACAATTGGGATATCTTTAACAAAATAATCTATCAAAAATTTTGAGAAGTATCCAAATACAAGTATCGATGTTGTAGAAAAAATTTGGTTTCCAGAATCTCCATGCCAATAGTGAAATTTATCATAGTCATCAACAACAAGCGCAAGTATTGCTACCCTGATACACCCCATAATAAATCCACATAAAATTGCAACTATTGGAAGTTTGATTCTTTCAGATAATTTTAGTGGAAGCATAATTTCCAACATAAAGACGAGACATAACAATAGTGTGATTATTGGCATACCTGTGCATGGATTTAACACATTAACTGTGCCGTGAGATAGCTTTATAACATTTCCAAAACTACCAACTTCATACCCAATATAGTGAAATATAAAAGCAACTGTTTTCGCTGTAAGTATACTAAATGCATCCTCTATGTTCATGAACTGAACAATTCTGTTTTGGTAGGCAAGAGATACCAATAAGCATAATAAAATAGCCTCACGCCAGAGAATTACCCAGGTACGAAAATTAAATGCAAGTAGAGTAATCCCAAAAATTCCTAACGCTAATAGTAAACGTGAAAATGCTGCTTCATACCAAAATAAAGTCGCTGATTTAAACAATACAAATTGTAATATCAATAATCCAATTAATCCAAAAATAAAACCACTGTTAAGTGCAATTTTGTTTCGCTTACCCCATAGCAACCAGAAAATTGCTGTCCATAATATTAGTCTAACTATTATTAAATCATTCCCGACTGGACTTGCTGAATGTCGAAATAGTAAAACTAATTCAAATACAGCATAACTGATTAAAGTTGAAAATAAAAGTTTTAGCTGAAGTGGCAGCTTTTTTATATATTCAATTTGAGACATGCGAATTTGGTAATTTATTATGAACTATGCTTTAATCTTGTCCAAGCAGAAACTTTCCACATCCAAATAAATAATATACCAAATAATAGTGCACAAATATTTAATTTGATACTAAATTTTAAAATGTTATTTTTTTCTGACAAAAAGTTGTTTTCCCATTGAGTTAATACATTATCTCCATTCTTAATCAGTTCATTTTTTAAAAACAACTTCACAGACTCTATACTTTCGTCAGGTTTAATTTTCATTCTGTCTTGTAAATTTTTAAGCAAATTTGCCGATGCTGAAATTTGTAAAAGTACATCTTTTGATTCAGCTTCCATAATAACAGTTTCACCTTTTACTATGTTATCACTTATTATCGCTCTTTTATTAGTATACTCTTCAGTTTTTGACTTAAACAAACGATCAGTATCTCTAATCCCAAGAGGTATTATCATCAAATATATAACTCCTAAAACTAAACTTAACCAAGAAATTAATGCCTTTGATTTTAAATTTATAAATGTCATTGTTGGTGGTTTATTGAATAAAATTAATCCAATTCCTGAAAAAGTATAAACTGCGATATCAGAAATATTTACCATAACTTCAAATTCCCATTGTGTATTAGTAACATTCAGTGGCCAAATGAGAAAATAGAGCTGTAAAATTGAGTACAAAAATAGCCCCCATCCCACTAATGGTAAAATACTGTATGGAATAAACTTTTCCTCTGAATCTTTTTTTACTAAAATTTCTTCATTGAAGTAATCCAATATGTTATTGAACCAAGCCATCGATCCGGAATTTCTTTTTAATTTTGAACTTCTTGATCTGGGTTCATCAGAGTAATCTTCATGATCAGTCATATATATGAATATGTTAGAGATTTAATGAAAAGTTTTTATAATTAATTTATATTTAAAATATGATGAATAAATAGTTGTGCAAGACAATGTGATTTAATAATTTTTATTTTCATACCCAATTCAAGCAATATAATTAATAATGCATATTTTAGATTTTACTTTAATTACTTCACATCAATTAGTTTTATTACCTATTACATCATCAACATAATTTTTAAATGCTTGCTCGATTGATTGTGATAAATCTGCATATTTTTTGACAAATGAGGGGATTTTCCCTTGCGTCAGACCAAGTAAATCAGTTGACACCAATATTTGCCCATCACAAGACGATCCACAACCAATCCCAATTAATGGAATATCAATAGATTTTGAAATTTTTGCAGCTAATTCCGCATCTATCATTTCCCCAACAATTGCAAACGCACCGGCATCTTGTAGAAATTTAGCATCATTTATTAAATCAGTTTTGTCAGTAGCAGATTTTCCATATTTGCGATATCCACCTAACACATGATATCGTTGTGGCAATAATCCTATATGACCAACTACTGGTATACCGGCGTTTACTAATTTTGAAACCTTATCTGCCATTTCTGCTCCACCTTCAATTTTTACAGCGCCTGCACCTGCTAACTGCATCAACCTGGAACAAGAATTAAGTAATGTTTCAAAACTCTTATGTGCCACAGGAAATGGAATATCAGAGACAACCATTGCTGAAGTTTTTGCTCGAACAACGGCTGCAGTATGATGAACCATCATATCAAGTGTGACTGGAATAGTAGAATCAAATCCAAGTAATGTTGTGCCTACAGAATCACCCACTAAAATTAAATCAACATCAGCACGATCAGCAATTGTTGCAATAATAGTATCATATGCAGTGACAGCGACAATTGATCGCACTCCTTTAAGACCAGTTATAAACTGTACATTCTTATTCATGTATCATCTTAATGAATCATTTAATGTATTTTGTCACTTAATAATTGAGCTCAAATTCTCAGAATTTGCGTAATAAGTGTGACAGATATAAGAATATATCCAATTGAATCCAGTTAATTACTCACCCATATCAGGTGGTACGGCTGATGTAGCTTCCTCTGTAGTAGTGATTCCTTCCTTAACTTTTAATATGCTGTCTTGGTGTAAAGTCGCCATACCATTTTTAACTGCTATAGTTTTTAAAGCTTCCGTTTCTAGCCCGGCATTAATTCCCTTAATTAATTCTTTACTAGTCGCCATAAGTTCATGAATCCCAACTCTGCCTTTCATACCAGTACCTCCACAATTTGGACATCCATTTTCTTTTGCCTTATATATTTTCCCATTCCAATTGATTGCTCTTTTTATAATCTCCGCTTCGTTGCCCTCAGGAGTATAGGCTACTTTACAAGTTTTACAAACCCGACGAATTAAGCGTTGAGCACATACACAAACAATTGATGCAGAAATCATAAATGGTTCTACGCTCATATCTGTTAACCGAGAGATTGTCCCTGGTGCATCATTGGTATGAAGTGTACTAAAAAGCATATGTCCGGTCAACGCAGCCTCAACTGCAATTCCCGCAGTTTCCTGGTCCCTGATTTCCCCTACCAAAATAATATCCGGATCTTGTCTTAAATAAGCCCTTAATGCAGCAGCAAATGTTAGACCTATTTTACTATTCATCTGCATCTGGCAGAGACCGGGCAGTGTATATTCAATCGGATCTTCGGCGGTACGTATGCAGGTATCAGGTGTGTTTATCTCATTCAGAGCCGAATAGAGCGTCATTGACTTACCAGAACCGGTTGGCCCGCAATGTAAAACCATCCCGTAAGGACGTTGAATCAGTTCTCTATATAAAGCTAAATTATTCTCAGAAAATCCTAATGCCGGTAGTGGCAAAGTACTTTTTTGTTTATCAAGAATACGCATCACACATCCTTCCCCATGATTAAGAGGGGCTGTTGAAACACGCAAATCAACATCAATACCCTTTTTATTAAATTGCTTAAATATTATTCGGCCGTCCTGAGGTAAACGCTTTTGGGCAATATCAAGATTGGCCATAACTTTCAGACGTGCCATTAGTGCACCCGTTACTTTTGACGGTAAAATTAATTTTTCCATCAACACACCATCAACTCTAACACGAACTCTTGCAGTAATTTCAAATGGTTCAATATGAATATCACTTCCACCTGAATAGTAAGCCTCTTCAATAATTCGGTTTGCCAGTTGAATAATTGGAGCTGACTCTTCTTCTAGCTGGTCTTCGTCAATACCATCTTCAGAGTCATCAGATATATTCAACTGATCGACTACATCTCCAAATCCAATCTCTTGATGTCCCTCATCTTTAACTTTTAAATTTTTATCGATGTCCTTCTCAAGAGCAAGAAGTGTTGAAACTTTAAGTTTAGTTAATTCGTGAACTTTATTAGTAACAGCAGAATTAAATGGATTTGACAATGCGATGACAATGAAACTTCCAACAGTACCTACGGGCAAAATTTTATTTTCAATACAAAATTCGCGTTCCAATTTTTCGAATGTACGTTCATCAACTTTAAAATTGCTGGCATTAAATGGACTTAAATTAAATGCTTTACTTTTAGCTACTAAAATTTGGAAGTCATTCAAATTATACTCCTCAATCAGGAGTTTTTCCATCTCATCTCCCGACAATTCATTGGTAGTATTTTTTATATCTTTAGTTCGATCATCCGAAAGCAGTCCGAGTTCATTCAGTTTATTAATTATAGATGTTTGAATTCGAGCGAGAGCCATAAATTATTTTTTTATTTCTAGGATGATACTTTATTTTTATTATCAATCATATGTTCAGATAATTGTTCTAACATCAGTCCAATATTGGAAATATCTGAAACATACCAGATAATATCGCCATTAAGTTTTTCTTCCCAAAATTTTCTGACATATGGACTCAAATAATATGCAGAGCTAATAAAATAATATCCACTCACAAAGTCAAATGGAATTGACCACGTGGCCCAACAATCTTCAACATCAATAGTTAAGAGTGTATTTTGATCTAAATTATAACTCGGCAAAAAACAATACCCCAAGTCTAATTCTTCGATTTGATATTCAATCAATTTTGTTTCATTTAAAACCTGAAGATCAAATAGTAGACATTTTAATAGTGATGCTTCTTTAATATCAGTTGATCTCAATTTCTTCATTAACGACAAATTAGCTGATTCAAGATCTGATATTTTTATCAAATTAGAATCAACAAGTTGAGAGCCCAATGTGCGATTTGATTTTAGTAGTAGTCCTTTTGTGTTATTCATAATTATTCCCCCTATTAGCGTTATTAAGTATCAGATATTATAATTAAATTTGATCTTCAAATTCAATAATCAGTATAACTAATGAATGGAAAAATTCAACGTGACTCCAATCAAAATCTTGGTAAAAAAATATAAATTTTTTAAAATAAGACTGCAAAAAATTAGCTTATAAATTAACATTAAAACTCTTGTTAATACGCGGTTAAAAAAATTGAACTACAACTATTTCAATCTTTTTAAACTAAGTAAATAAGTATTTTGAAAGGAAAGTATTAGCCCATTTATTTCCAAATTTTTTATATAACAGAGGAAGTCCCGGGCTATTTATTTTATGATGCTTTTTATAGTTATTAATTGAATTGAAATTTTCTTTGATAGAAGAAATATTTAAAGGTGAAGCAGATGAAAGAATGTTAATATAATCGTGAAGTAAATCTGGTAAAAATTCATTTAAAATAAATATTTCATTCAAATTTTCAGGTCTAATAAATAGATCATTACCAGACCTACATTCTAAATACCAGTCAGGCATTTTATCACTATATGATATTGCTGAATATTTAGTCTTATACTTTATTAAAATTTCTTTGGCTGTTGCGGCAACAATAGGAGACACAAGTATTGGTTTTATATCTATAACTGCGACGATAGGTTTGGCACCAAAGACAACAAACTCCATTGCAAATATGGGAATATTCCAATCTGCATTTGGGAAAAAGAAAATATTAATTATATCCAAATTTTTCGAGCTGATATTAACCAATCGAAATTCTCCTTTATTGAGAAAATTATAAAATGCTGCTGATAAAATTATTTCAGACCTATTTCCTCCTACAACTTTTGTTGAATACTCTGATGGTAGTTTAATTTCGAGACCACCTGTTTCAATAATCAAAGATATACAGTGATCGAGCAATTTTTTGAATAGACACATATATAAATATGAATGAATCTTGATTTCTGATTATTAAATCAATTAACAGTTAATTAACTAGTTAATATTTTCTAACAATCTTTTAAATTCATTGTATTTTAAATTTGCTTCAGCATGTTGCTTTTTTGCCCCTTCAACAATATGTACAGGAGCTTTGTTTATAAATTTATTGTCGTTTAATTTATTTTCTCCAGCCAGAATTATTTTTTCCAGCTTAGTAAGTTCTTTTTTCAATCTAAGTATTTCCGATTCAGTATCGATTGATTCTGCAAGATCTAAATAAAGCGTTCCCAACTTGGTAACCGCGGCAGGAATCTCTTTCTCTATTTTATCTTGAAGGCATAATGAAGATGCGCCGGCTAGTTTTTGAAATGTTTCTTGATTTGACTCAATAAAGCTAACGTTGCATTTTTCCGGGACTATTATAAACTTAACATCATTTTTTCCCGCCAACTTATTTGCAGCTTTTAATGAACGTGCATTCACTACAAGTTCCTTCAAATATTCCACATGCTTAATAGATTTCGCGTCTAATATTATATCGTTCGCCAAGAAACTATTTATTAATTGTTGATGACTCTCAATCTCGCAACTAGAAATTGTTTTCTCATTATTTTTATAACTAAGTAACTCCCATAATTCATCAGTAATATGAGGCGTAATTGGATTAATCAACATGAGCACTTGTCTGATGATCAAATCCTGTATTGCCAAACAATTATCTATCTTTGACTCCATCTGTAATTTAGTTTTTGAAACCTCCACATACCAGTCACAGAAATCACCCCAAAAAAATGTATGCAATAATTGAGTTAACAAGTTAAACTCGTATGAGTTGTAAGCATTATCTATGTCATTGATTAATTGAATTAAGCGGGATAATATCCAATGATCATAGTCATCAAAACAACCTGGTTCAATTCGCTGAATAATTGATTCGATACTGCTGTTATCATACATCGATCCGCTCATTTGACGAAAACGACAAGCATTCCACAATTTATTACAAAAATTTCTCCCTAATGTTATTCTATCGTCACTAAATAAAATATCCTGTCCTTTGGGAGCTATGCTCATAATACCAAACCGCAAACCATCTGCTCCAAATTTTTCGATTAAATCTAAAGGATCTGGAGAATTACCAAGTGATTTTGACATCTTTCGGCCTTTAATGTCTCTAATAATACCAGTAAAATAGACATTTCTAAAAGGTATACGTTTATTCAAATCAGTTTCAGTTAACGGAGATTTTGAATCTTCTATATCTAAATCAGTACCCTCACCCATAAATTCCAAACCAGCCATAATCATCCGTGCGACCCAAAAGAAAATAATGTCAGGGCCGGTAACTAAATCTGTTGTCGGATAAAAATATTCGAGGCCCAGTTTTTTTATTTCTTTAGATTCCGGCCAACCCATTGTAGCAAATGGCCAAAGCCAGGATGATGCCCATGTATCGAGCACATCATCATCTTGTTCCCAATTTTCAGGATCAGATGGACCATCAATTGAAATATGCCAGTTTGATTTAATTTTTCGATCACACCCCTTTTTATACCAAACAGGAATTCTGTGTCCCCACCAAAGTTGTCTGGAAATACACCAGTCTTGAATATTATCAAGCCAGTGAAGATAAGTCTTTTCCCAACGTTTAGGCCAAAATTTAATATACCCGTCTTTGACGACTCGTTTTGCCTCTTCTACCTTTGGGTATTTGAGAAACCATTGCTCTGAAATACGTGGCTCTATAGGCACATTTCCACGTTCAGAATAACCAACATTATTTTCATATTCTTCTTTATCTATCAGTAACTCCAAATCATCCAGTTTATCGACAGCTAGTTTTCGCGCCTTAAAACGATCCAATCCATTGAAATCTTCACCAGCCAATTCATTTAAAGTAGCATCAGGATTAAAAACATCAATTACCGGTAAATTATGTCGAATACCAATTTCAAAATCCATTGAATCATGAGCAGGTGTAACTTTCAGAACACCCGTTCCAAAATCTTGGTCGACTGCTTCATCAGCAATAATTGGAATTTTTTCTTTTGGAAACGGTCTCCATATCTGCTGACCAATATATTGCTTATAACGGTTATCTTCAGGATTTACGGCAACAGCAGTATCCCCCATAATTGTTTCTGGTCGAGTGGTAGATATCTCCAAATATTTTCCTGGTGTATCGACAAGCTCGTAACGCATCTTATAAAAGATTCCTTTTTGAGGTTTCATGATAACTTCTTCATCACTCAGGGCGGTAAGGCTAACTGGACACCAGTTTACCATTCGTTTACCTCTGTATATATAACCACGCTCATACAGTTTAACAAAGGCAGTTAAAACAGCCTTAGAGTATTTTTCATCCAATGTGAAAACATTACGATTCCAATCACAAGAGGCACCTAACTTGTTAAGCTGATCGAGAATGATTCCGCCATGTTTTTCCTTCCATTTCCAAACATGTTGAAGAAATTTTTGACGGCCTAAATCATGTCGATTCTTTCCTTCATCCTTTTTTAATACTTTTTCAACTTTAGTTTGTGTAGCTATACCAGCATGATCTGTTCCCGGCAACCACATTACTGACTTACCTTTTAAGCGTGCTCTTCGAGCAAGTATATCCTGAATTGTATTATTCAGAACATGTCCCATAGTAAGAATGCCAGTTACATTTGGGGGCGGAATTACAATACTGTATGATTCGCGATTTTTATCAATTTTTCCTGCAAAAATATTATTCGATAGCCAAATTTCACGCCACTTTGGCTCAACTTGTTTAGGATCGTATGCTTTATGAATTTCAGTCATATTTTGTCGTTGAATCAATTTATAGATTTTATCATATTGTAAATTTTATAAGCAGTGGAATGATAATAAAACTATACACAAGAAAAAAGATTTTTTATAACTATCATCAAATATACTAATTACTTACTCTGGAATATAGTAAATGTGCATGTTAATTAAGTAGTTCTACAAATTATATAAGAATAAAGATTGTATCTATAAATTTATATAACATATTTATTTTGTATCTGATTCAATTTCAACTCACAGAAGATTAATTCTTAATGAAGATCAAATTCGCCTATAAAGAATCTCATTTTTTAGATGACGCAGAACGTCGTAAATTATTTATTACTTATAAAAATTTTACCCAGGATAAACGCGTTCTTTTAAATTTAAGACTGCTAATTCCGATATTCTTGATTTTCCCTACAATAATATTTATTGCAACTACCGGGTATATTTATTATAAGTTTTACCGGAGTCCAGATGCTATTGTATCATATTTTGATGTTATCAACCCTATTAATTGGTTAACATTAAATGAAAAAAAAGCAGCGGGTCTTTTCGACATCGGGAAAAAATTGATTGATGATGGTAAAACAAGTAATGGAATAAAAAAAATACGGAAAAGTTTAGCGACTGTTCCTGAAAATTCTGAAGTAAGACTAACGCTTGCCAAATATTATTCAGAAAACCAAAACGAGACAGTTGCTATTCAATTGTTAAAAGATGGATTTCAATTTAATAATTACGATTCAGATTATGCTGACTTATTTTTTAATTTATCAGCTGAACATGAAAGTTTTACTAGTATTATAGAAATTTCAGAATACATTTTAAATAATCCATTGCCCAAAAATTATAATTCAAGTCAAACGCTATATTACAACTATATCAGGACACTATTTCTAAATGAAAAATTCAATAAACTATTAAAATTTATTAAAGCTAATAATTTTGATCTAACTAAAAATTTTGAGGTATTATCATATAATGTAAGAACATTACTAAATTTAGAGAGAATTGATGAAGCTGTAAAATTATTGAATGATTATCAAACAAATCACATAAATAATCGCGATTATATAAAATTAATAGCTACCCTTCACAGAAAAAAAGGCGAAATTAATTCATTTAGACAATATGCAGAAAAATTAATTTCTATGGATGTAAATCGACTGGACTCATACCTGTTTTATATCAAAGGCTTGAACCAAGGGGATATAGAGTCAAGGAACAGTTTGTTTATTAAAACATTATCACTGTTTGGAAACAATAACGATAACCTGCTTGAACTAACAAAATTCGCAGAAAAATTACCATCAAGCAAACTTGCTGATAAATGCCTTGAAGTTGCAAAAAATAATAAGTCAGAAAAATCTACTCTTCTATTTTTTATTTTTATTCAATCACTTTTACACGAAGGTAAATGGGATGAAGCAAAAAATATGTTTAAGGAATTCAAAAATAAAATGACCTTCAACAATGACTCAATTGAAGAAATATATAATTATGGATTTCTGAATATAATCTTCAATACTAGTGGTATCGAAAATAAAGTAACTAAATTAAGTCTCAGAAGTTATTTAAGGAAAAACTATTTTGATATCGATACATTCTTAAATATGAGTCGAATGCTGAGTAAAAATTATTATGATGAACTGGCATTGTATTTAATTGAATATGCAGTTGGTTTGTACCCTGAAAGTTTTCGTATTAAAAAAGAATTTGAATATTTAAATGTAATGCTAGTTAGTAAAGTAGTCGAAGAGGAAAAAAATGAATACCTGGAAAATGCAAATTTAGCACTCAATCATTTAAATAGTTTAATGGATGAAAAAGACTACGCATCAATAAATTTATTTTTAAAGCTAATTGATACCCAACAGCCTGTATGGATAAATAATGTCAGCAGTGAATTGGCCAGAATCAGAGTCATTCTCGATTTCGAAACACTCGACATTTTATATGCTAAAGCCTCCGCCAGACAATATTTATCATCAAATCGAATGCGTGGCTTTGATTTACTAAAAATTGCCGCTGAATACAAAAATAATGGCAAGGAAGATATCGCCTGGGCCATAGCTGAAGAAATCGCTCTTCAAGTTCCTGATCTAAATGGAATCAGGGATTTTATCGATTCATTCAAATAGATATGTTTTCTTAAATTTTTGGCATTTCAAAAAATTTATCAAATACCCCTACATTAAACGCAATATCCTTAATATAAATTGTTGAATTATAAAGATTGTCTTTTTTAATCACAATTTTATGGGCAATCATAAAGTTTTCTTCTTTGTAATAATCACTAAATATACTTGTTGCCTGAGTCGATATTTTATTTGAGCTATCTATTTTGTGTACAATTTTTATATTAAAATCAGTTGCATCAATATAGTATAAAATAGTTTTATCACCAATAATGGCTTTTACCTTATAACAGATAAAATTGTGAACACTGCTTTTTCCCAAATATTTTAATTTAGCTCCTTTTTCTTTATACTTAAACAAAAACGGGAATATCTGTGCTTGTGAACTAATAGAGGCTGTTTCTTTCTCACCAAGAACTTCAATTTTTTGGCCATCATTTATAAGTTCTTTCCAAACTGTTTCATTATCACCATTGTTCTTATTACGTTTATTCCAGCCTACATTATTATCTACCTGCTTGTCACCAAACATCCTCCAAGCTACCTTACCATTAAACCCTACGATAACACTCCGATTTTGTTTTTCCAATTTATAAGTCATCCTAATTTTATTGGGTGTTTTTTTAATATTACAGAACTTGTAATACTGCCGTCTCGTTCAACATCAGCAGTAAATCGCATGGATTTTAAAGATTCCATAAATGCTATACCACCTACTGCATCATAATAATTATTGAGAACTTCGGAAAGTGAAAGATCTCTTTTACTATCGACTATGCGTTCCTCCCCATCAATTTGGATTTCCGTGGATGATAGCATACAGGGAATAATGCTAAAAATAAACATTGCAGATAATAATTTAATCATTTCATCATAAGTAGAATTTCAATTTTCTCAAAAGTTTGTTATTTCACTCGGTTAATTCACATTAATTCTAAAGACAACTAAATATATTAATAATTTATGAATACATTCGAAGCGATAGAAAAGTCACCGATGCATCACTATTAATAATTATTTGTGCCGATGTAAAAGCATGGGAAAAACAACCCGACAGATATTGGAAAAATTCGCCCAAGGAAGTTCAAGATTTTATGTTACCGGCAATTGATCAGTATTATCGAGGTAATGATGTCGTTCAACGTGATGAAGCATTACGGTCTTGTGGAATTGCCGCACAGACAATTATGTTAGCTGCTAAAGCCATGGATTATGATTCATGCCCAATGGACGGATTTGATTTTGATCAGGTTGGTAAAATTATTAATTTACCCGAAGATCACTTGATTTCAATGTTTGTTGTTGTCGGTAAAGGAACTAAAGATGCATGGCCCAAACCTGGACAACTACCCCTCGATGAAGTTTTAAAAGTTGATAAGTTTTAGATTTTTTATCTATAACTAGCTCCATTTGGAAAAGATAAAATTAATTTTATTTGTACTGGGAGTAGCATACATAGGATTAAGTCTGGTTGCCTATTTTATCTCAGATAAATTAATATTTCCTATTCGTCCAGTCAGCTATGCAAAACATGATCTAATTATTGAGTTACCATTGGAAAATGGTGAATTAATTTCAACCATTTATCTTCCTAACGAAGAAGCAAAATTCACTATAATTTATAGTCATGGAAACGCAGAAGACCTGGGACATATTTTACCATTGCTCAAATCTTTTCATCAAAAGGGCTTTTCTGTTTTTGCTTACGACTACCCGGGTTATGGATTAAGCGAAGGTAAAGCGACTGAGAAGTCTACCTATGATGCAATCAATGCAGTCTATGAATTTGTCACTGAAGATCTAAAAATTCCTCAGCACTCCGTCATACTTTATGGTCGATCACTTGGCGGTGGCCCCACTGTCGATCTTGCCGCCAGAGAAATCATTGGAGGTGTAATATTGGAATCCACATTCGTCAGTGCATTCAGAGTTATGACTCATCGAACTCTATTACCTTGGGACAAATTCAATAATATTGATAAGATCAATGAAATTGATTGTCCACTTCTTGTAATTCATGGCACAGAAGATAGTATAGTTCCATTTTGGCATGCTCATGCTTTATTTAACAAAGCTAAAACTCCAAAACAAAATTTTTGGATTGAAGGTGCCGGGCATAATAACATTTTTGATTTCGCAGGCAACAAGTATTGGGATCGATTGGATTTTTTTATTAAACAAGTTGAATACACAAATAAACAAAAATGAATAAAAGTGCACTTTTCATCTTAGCAAACGGTTTTGAGGAACTTGAGGCAATTGCTCCGATAGATCTACTAAGAAGAGCCGGAATCAAAGTAACAATTTCTACAATTGAAAATTCATTATTAGTCACCGGAAAAAATAATATGACTTTTCAGGCCGAAGTATTTTTAGATTCAGTATCGAATAATAATTACGACCTTGTTGTTTTACCTGGTGGCCCCGGTCATAAAAGATTACGATCCTCTGAAAAAGTGTTAACTTTAATAAAAAATCATTCATCGAAAAATATTCCTATAGGTGCAATTTGTGCGGCACCGACAGTTTTACAAGAAGCCGGATTGCTTAATGGGAATAAATATACTGCGCATCACACAGTTGCTAATGAACTCACAAAAATAATATCTGATCAAGCTGTTGTAGAAGATGGAAACATAATAACATCTCAAGGTGCCGGTACTGCAGTTGAGTTTGGACTAGCGTTAGTCAAACGACTCTGTGGACAAGATTCTGCAAATCAAGTAGCCAAAAGCATCTGCTTTTTTAATTTTTAATTTTTAATTACGAATCTTCTGTCTTCTGTCTTCTGTCTTCTGTCTTCTGTCTTCTATCTTCTGTCTTCTGTCTTCTGTCTTCTGTCTTCTATCTTCTGTCTTCTGTCTTCTATCTTCTGTCTTCTATCTTCTGTCTTCTGTCTTCTATCTTCTGTCTTCTGTCTTCTATCTTCTGTCTTCTGTCTTCTGTCTTCTGTCTTCTGTCTTCTGTCTTCTGTCTTCTGTCTTCTGTCTTCTGTCTTCTGTCTTCCAATTTCCATTCACCAATTTCCAATTCTGCTATCAGCTATCTGCTATCTGCTATCTGCTATCTGCTATTACCCACTAGCTATTTCCAGTCCAATTCAAATAAACTTTGCAGTATATGAAATGTCGGAAGCATTCTCCATAAATTCTTTCAAGCTGCCACTAAACAAAAGCCCCCCCCCGGCATCACCCCCATCCGGGCCAAGATCAACAAGCCAATCTGCCAATCTCAGAACATCCAGATTATGCTCTATCACAATAATCGTATTCCCGGCATCACGAAGCTTAAACAATAGATCCATCAAATGTTGAATATCGATCCAGTGCAGGCCAGTTGTCGGCTCATCTAAAATATATAAATTCTCGCCTTGCTGGCGCTTACTTAACTCGAGAGAAAGCTTAATACGCTGTGCTTCACCACCGGACAGCGTATTCGCAGGCTGCCCAAGTTTAATATATCCCAACCCGACAGCACTGAGTGTTTCCAGCTTACTATTAATTCGCGGTTGCTTGTTAAATATTTCCTCAGCCTCTTTCACTGTAAGATCCAATACTTCCGCAATATTGTACCCCTTAAATCTAATTTCCAAAGTCTCTCGATTATATCTTTGACCTCGACAACTCGGACATTCAACAAAGACATCATTTAAAAATTGCATATCAAGTTTGATCGCTCCATCTCCTTTACATTTCTCACATCTTCCACCTCTTACATTGAAACTAAATCTACTGGCGGTGTAGCCTCTAATTTTTGCTAACGGAGCTTGAGCAAAAAGTTTACGCAATAAATCAAACAACTTAATATATGTCGCCGGATTTGATCGAGGTGTCCGGCCAATCGGATCTTGGTTGATTCTAACAACCTGTTGAAAATTTTTCAATCCGTCTATCGAACTGTGCAGACCTGGAATCACCTTTGCTCGATTCAATTTAAATGCTGCGGCTCTAGCCAAAATATCATTAACCAAACTACTTTTTCCCGATCCGGAAACACCGGAAACACAGGTCAACATTCCAACCGGAAATGAAACATCGATATTTTTTAAATTATTTTCCCGAGCACCCTTTATCGTTAGCCAATTTTTTGGCCTGCCAATTGTTTTGGAATTTTTACTGACTTTCTTTTTCCCGGACAAAAAAGCACCGGTCAAAGAATCATTTGAACTTTCAGCTGCTTTAGGAGATCCTTCAAATATTAAATTGCCGCCCTCATTACCGGCACCGGGGCCCAACTCAATTAATCTGTCTGCGGCGCGAATCGTTTCATCATCATGCTCCACAACGATGACTGCATTCCCCCTGTCCCTTAACTCCAATAACGTCTTTATTAATTTCTTATTATCATGAGCGTGTAATCCAATGGTAGGTTCATCGAGTACATATGCGACACCGACCAGCCCCATACCTAACTGTGTTGCCAAACGAGCGCGTTGCGCCTCTCCACCACTCAGTGTACTGTAACTCCGATCAAGTGATAAATATCCCAAGCCAACTTCATTGAGGAAAAATAGCCTTTGGCTCAACCCATTAATTGCGTCCAGAACGACATCATATTCAGTATTCTTTTCCTTTAATGCAGAGACAAAAGTTAGAGCATCTTTCAATGCCATCGACATAAAATCCGCAAAACTTTTCCCATTTATTAAAACTGATAAACTTTTTTGGCTGAGACGTTTTCCCTTACAAATATGACAAGTGCTGCTAATCTGATAAGTCATAAACCGAGCTCTCAACCCATCACTGGTTGTGCCAAGTTGAATTTTTTCCAACACATCCATTACCCCCATAAACTTTGTCAGCTCAGCCTTCTTTTTTGCTCTGGTAAATTTAAAACTAAACAACCGATCCCCGGCACCGTGTAATATTATTTTGCGTATCTCTTCAGACAATTCATTCCACGGAACATTTGGATCAAACGGTAATTGCTCAGACAGTTGTTTAAGAAGCGCATTATGTTTTATAATCATTCGCTTTGACCCTAATCGTAACGGTTTAATCGCTCCCTTGCGAACAGTTTTTGTTGGATCAGGCACAATTAATTTTTCATTAAATTGTAGTGTCTTCCCCATTCCATGGCATATCGGACAGACGCCGTTTGGGTGACTGTATGAAAAATTCTGCACCCGAACCGGCTCATAAACTTCATTACATTTAACACAAGTATGCTGCTGACTAACGGCAAACTCTTTCCACTCATCACCTTTTTCTTTCTGTGATAAAATTATCGCGTGATCTTTACCTTCTCTAAAAGCTAATTCCAGTGAATCTGCAATACGACTTCGCTGATCTGAATTTAGAATAATTCTATCAACAACGATATCTACAGCGACCTCACCTTTTATTCCTTTTAAAACGTCATCCTCTTCAAGTTGCCGCAGCTCTCCATTTATTCTAACTCTTTGAAAGCCTCTCAATTTCAAATGAGGAAGCTCATCACGCACTAAAGCAACTTTCGCTTTAATATAAGGCGCAGCAATCATCAAACGACTTCCCATCGGCTCACAAAAAATTTGGTCAATGCAATCATCAATAGAGCGTTTAATAATTGACCCACCATCTTTTGGACAAAAAGCATGCCCTCTAACAGCCCAAAGCAAACGTGCGTAATCGGCAATCTCAGTAACTGTTGCAACTGTACTTCTAGGATTTGAGCCACCCCCAGTCAATTGTTCAATTGCTATAACCGGTGACAACCCATGAATAAAATCTATCTCCGGACGTTTAACCTGATCCAGAATCAGCCGTGCTTTGGTAGAAAGACTATCAATATATTTGCGATAACCCTCGGCATAAATCGTATCGAAGGCCAACGAAGATTTCCCGGAACCACTGACACCGGTAATAACCACAAGTTGATTACGCGGAATCTTCAACTCGAGATTTTTTAAATTATGCTCTCGAGCTCCTTTGAGGTGGATAAAGTCTTTGGTTTGGTGATCTAACATTATAAGTATTAACTCAATTCTCCTGACATATTTAGCAAGAAATTATTATTATAGCATCTGTCTATGAAATTTTCTGTCACTGATAATTGAACAACCAGCGTGAGGGTATAAATTACTTGATTGGTAAAATTCGAATTCGAGCTTTTCTCTCATCTAATGTCACTATCGCTCCTCTTTCTAAATGGTCTTTAAACTGTTTAAGTGTTTTAAATACTAAACTTGCTAGATGTCCCGGTGTTACATCATGAGTACGCACCTGAAATATACTGGGGAAATTTCCTTGTGTCGAAGCTAGCAGGCTCCCAAAATCTAAATCGTTAGTAAAGACGATATATTTATTTTCTTTTGCCCAGAATAATATCTCAATATCCTCAGCATCGACTTTCCCTGTCTTGCTCCAATGCTTTGCTTCATAACCATTGGTTTTAAATTCTGGCACCCAATCAGGTGAGAGATTCATATCAACAATAAACCTCATGCAGATTTTTATTTTACAGCAATCTCAATCTCTTCAGAACGCCAAGCAGCATATCCCAATGCTTGTTGAATATCTTCTTCTTCAAGATAAGGATAAAGCTGAAGTATTTTTTCATTACTATACTTGCTGGCAACTAGACCTACAATAGTTCCAACAGTAACACGCATATTACGTATGCATGGCTTACCGCCCATCATTGCGGGATTGAATGTAATTCGATCTAAATCTTTCATGATATTTTAAAAATGATAGTATTAGTTAAGGATTTTTGAGAGTCAAGTTCACTCGATATTATGAAATAAATTTAACTTGTAATTCCCGCTGGCTTACCACGGAGAGCTAGTCTTTTGTCGCTGAAAGCGCTAACTATAGTATCTGCAATAATAAATATCCGAAAAGAAATTTGGTAGGGGTGCATCTCCGTTCGGCTGAGCTCACGACCGAAGCCGAGGCATCCGTGGATAGATGTGATTACTGATATTAATGTGAAATTGCAGACGACTGGGACAGTCGTCCCTACCGAACGTCCACAAGAAATTACATTAATTTTCTCGTTATTTCGGAAATTTATTTTGGCAATCGCTATACTTTGTCATCATGAGGTGTAGAGAGACACGGCAATCCATGGCTTCTTTGTCATTGCAAAGAGTAAAATGTTACGGCAATTCATGATATTTTCTTTCACAATTGAACTAACAACATCCTGATTGTACACCGCGATTTATAATTACACCAAAAATCCGGATACTCGTGGCTTTCAACTCCATTCACCTGGCGCGCGTCCCTTGCGCCCAGCTCATTACGCTTCAAACCACTCATTTTAGCTCATAGGTAAAACCAGGATGAACTACCAACTGACTACGGGACGAAAACAAGGCGAAAGCCAATGTTGAAGCTGCGGATAACGGGGGTGGCGCCGCTGCGATTAGCCGAACGGCAGCCCTCCGCACCGTCGTACCACGACCCACCACGCAACACACGATCCGAACCTATTTCAGGCCCGATGGGATTCTTTACAATACCTTTCTCTTTACATTCTTTATAGAAATCAGAGCCATACCAGTCCGAACACCACTCAAAAACATTGCCGTGCATATCGTAGAGTCCCCATTCATTAGACGGGTAACTTCCAACCGATATAGTTTTCTCAACATATTTACCTGTTGGGAGATTATTGTATGGATAATTGCCATTGTAATTTGCCTGATCAGTGGTCAGGTTCTCACCAGTATTAAACGGCGTTATAGTGCCGGCACGACAAGCGTATTCCCATTCCGCTTCAGTAGGCAGTCTGAATTTGTTGGATTTCTTACTAAGCCATTTACAATATTCGCTGGCGTCATTCCAGCTAATATGAATCACCGGATGTTGTTTATTTTTTTGAATATCTCCACTTACATCACACTTCCAATTTACACCTGATTTTTTCTTATAATCTTTCCCAGTCCAAATGTAACTGCCACCTTTTTTATCTGCATCAGTTTTGTAATTTCTATCTGCATCAGTTTTGTAATTTCTATCTGCATCAGTTTTGTAATTTCTATCTGCAATAAACGTTTCGAACTGAGCTACTGTAATCGGGTATTTCGCCATATAAAAATCGTCAAGTCTAACCAAATGCTGGGTTTCTTCATCTCTTCTACTAACTTCGCTTTCTGGACTTCCCATTAGAAATTGATCGCCATGAATCAAGATAAACAAATTGGGATTAGGTAAACCATTTTCCAAACAGAATTGTTCGGCCATATCCAGCCCTTGTAAATTCAGCTCGTGCCAGAACTTGGTATTCTCAACAGCCTCTCTGGCAATGAAAAATTCAAAAATAGACTTGTGTGCAAATTTCCAATTGCCTTCTGCATCACGAGTAAGCAGTGATTGTCCGGTTATTTCGTAATCCTTTAAATCAATTTTGTTATCGCTTGCGACAACAATTGCATCATCGCGTTTAAGATAGAGCATATCTGATTCTCTGAGCTGCTTGTATATTTCAAGCGCCACCTGCTGAGAATATTGATACAGGTTTTCTTTAAATTTTTCACGGTCTTCTTTTTTATGCTTTCTTTTATTACCTTCGCGCTCAATCCATTTCTCAATAAGTGTCTCATAGATCTCATAGGTATTGGAAAACTTCTGATCATCATCGACCAGATAGTCGATATAGCTGAGCAACATCGGACGCACCATCAGTTTGGGAGAACTTTTCACAACCGATAGGGCCGCTTGCTTTTTATTACGATTCCATAATTTGAAAATGCCATATTTTTTATTTAAATAACGATGGATATCTTTCTCCTCAAAAGGCGAAAGATAAATCTTTCCAAGAGTGTGATACCCGGAACTCCCGTAACGTGGTATTTTCAACTCGTATGGGTTGTCTTCCTGGCCGGGAAAATATTGCGTACGGCTGGTTATCACGACTTCGCGAAAATTCCTGACGCTGTCAATGATTTCATCGAGTAGTTTTCGAAACCGTTCGTCATCAGTCAGCCCGTCCGGTTCTTCGGGAGGCAACAAGGCCTTGTACTCATCAAAAGCATCCAACAATAGAATGGTATTTCGAGCTTCCTCAGGCTTTATCTCTTTTATATGCTTTATAATATCTTTCTCTCCGAAAGGAAAAAGCTTCATTTTATATTTGGAGCGAAAGTTGAAAATCGAATGATACCGCAAATACAGATTGATCATAAAAGTCGTCTTACCCATTCCGGAATCGGCAAGCACAATGTAAAATTTTTCACTCTCTCTTTTTTCGTTAAATGCGGTCTTTAGAAAAAAAGGTATCAAAGGGGTTTTGGAAATATATTTAGTTCCAAACTTTGGCTCTTCTTCGCGTGTTGGAGATTGATTTTGCCAATGTGTTGGAATAAACAATTCCCGTTTTTGTTGCACATCCTTATAGCTATAACGATAGTGTACCAGCTCTTTAGCTGCTTTGCAGTTTTCGTCTCGTTCGTATTGCCAAGCATTGAACCAAACGGCAACCGCTGCATTTTCACCTTTGCCTTCCTCATCGACAATTTTATGCATCATGCGCATAAGAGAAGTTTTACCCGATCCCCATTTACCAAACACTCCGATAGTGATGGGGCTATGCGTGTGAAGTGCAGCACGTGCGAGAACTCCGGCAGTGTGCCTGAACTCAAGGTTATCGTTTCTTTCGCTGTCGAGAATGGGTTCATCACTCAGGAGTGAGAACTTTTTTTATCTATTTCTGCCATTGGAAATAATTGAGATTTAGATTACCGGGAAAGAATTTAGAAAAGTATAAATTCTGGAAAGTAGCGTAATTTTTTAGAAAATAAAATTTATTACAACTCTATTTTAAATATTTGTAAATACGCAGCACGTCTGCGGTTATAGCATCTGCCATAAGAAATTGGTAGATGTCGTTTTCAACTCGGTACCGAAATAGATAGAATTTACTGAATTCAATTTGTTTGGCATTATATTAAATCCTTGTCCTTTTGAATTTCGCAATAGTCCATTCCGATGATTAAATATTCTATGCGGAAATTTATAGTGGCAAACGATTATCGATGGAATGCGATGACTCTATTTTAGTTCGATCATAGTGCGGTGCTTCAGCACCGTTTTTCTTTATTACGTAGATTTGATACTGATTTTTTTCACTCAAAGGACACCCAGTCTGTTTTTAATATTTTTTGTTGATTGCCTTAAATTTAAAATTGCGTGGATCACAACCCTATTATTTTCAATTATATAAAAAATACCCAGTTCAAAACCAATTAACGTCAGCTTTCGAAATTTGTCACCATAAACAGTTCCGATATTTGGATACTTTGAAATATTATTAAGGCTTTGATCAATAATTGTATAAAATCTTTCAGCTGCTCTATCTGACTGAACTAATAATCTATTATATTCTTTTTGAAAGTCAGACTCTGCGCCAAAAAGGAAAACGACTTCCTTCTTCATTTTCCCACTTTATGTTTTAGCTGATTCCAGGTAGAAGTTTTAGTAGGATCTTTTAAATAATCCTGATGACGTTGATTCAGTATTTCCAAATAATCATGTCTAACATCTGACTCTTCATTTTTTGAAATATCAATTGCTAATTCTTCCAACAAAATGGATTTTTCATTTGTTGTTAAATTTTGTATTTCAGGAATTTTTTCTAAAATCATGGACAGAATGTAATCTTATCAAAAATATATTTCAAGATCAAATGACTCAAACCAATGCAGACAGAACTAGATATATATATCCTTGCGATAAAACGTACTTTTATGTTGGTAGCTTATTGGGTTGTAGGGATTGCGAAAAAAAGGGCTCTGATTTTTCGAAGCGTAGCTTCTTTGGAGTGCGGTGCTTCAGCACCGCTTTTCTTTGGTAAGTAAATTTGATACTGATATTTTTTACGATTACTTTTGAAACCAACGACTTAACCATTTCGAACGTAGAGCGGCACCAGGTCGCCGCACTCCAAAGAGGCTGACGCCTCAAAGATTTTCACCAAAGGTTTTAATGCAAGTTCTACTTACTCAACAGTATTATTCTGAATGTAAGATGTCGTCATTCCATTTCTCCAACTACCATCTACCACCTAAAAAGAGCCTCTGCACGAGAACAATGAGGCTTCGACACCTCAATAAGATTCGCGATTACCGAGATTTTCTTAGATGTCACGGTAGTAATTCGGATGCGTAAAAAGTAAATCTTTACGACGGCTTTTCGTCGTTCGATCCATAAACGTTTTCGCCTTCGCTTTTAGCGATAATAACAGCACCGCAGGTATCGCTGAATACATTTGTTGCAGTTCGGCACATATCCAATACTCTATCAATCACCCAAACCATCCCAACGGCTTCAATCGGCAATCCAACTACACCTAGTATAACTGTGATTGCGACAAAGCTGGCAGCCGGTATACCGGCAACTCCTACTGATGTGAGTAATGCCAGCAAGACAATTTTAAACTGAGTGATAAAGCCAATCTCAAATCCTTCTACTACACCGTAAAACTGAGCAATAAAAATTACAACGATGCACTCGTATAGGGCTGTTCCATCCATATTGACTGTCGCTCCGAGCGGAATTGTAAAACTTGCAGTACGATTTGAAACGCCGGCACTGTTCTCAACCGTTTTAAGAGTAACGGGAATTGTAGCAGCAGACGAAGCGGATGAAAATGCAGTTAACAAAACAGGCGCCATCGCTTTATAATGCGTAAGGGGGTTTATATTTCCAAACGTCTTCAGCAAGATACTTAAAGTAATAAAAAAATGAATGGATAATGCCCCAACAACAGTGACAACGAACCAGAATAGCGGTTGAAAGATTTCCAGACCTGTTCGTACGATGATAGGAGTCACTAGCCCAAACACACCAATAGGGGCAAATTTAATAATTAGATTAGTAATCTTCATCATTATCTCCAGAATACTTTGCCAAAAATTTACCTGAAAATCATATAGATTATTTTTGAGCTGAGAGATAAAAAATCCAAAGATCAGACTGAAAACAATAAGTCCGAGAAGTTGTCCATTATCAGTAGCTGCATCGACAATATTTGGGGGAACCATACGTAAAAATATATCTACTAAATCCTTTGCCCCACGATCTTCAAATTTTGAAGTTAATTTTTCAGATGTATCAGCTTGCCCGGTAATCATCATAGCTGTTTCCTGATCTACAACACCCGGCTTAATCACGTTTACTAAAACCAGGCCAACTATAATGGCCAGCATTCCGGTTGCAGCGTAATATGTAAATGTCTTAAGTCCCATCCTGCCAAAATTGCTTTGAGCACCTAATCCCATGACACCACATATTATAGATGAAACTATCAACGGCACCATGATCATCTTAAGTGCATTCATGAAAAGTTTACCTAAAAATTCACATGAACTGACCAATCCTTCTGCAAAACCACTCGACTCCAGTCCCCCTACTTGTATACTGACTCCGATGATGAACGCCAGGATAAGTGCCATTAAAATTTGCCAGTGAAGTTGAATCTTGTTACCATTCATAATAATATCTTAATTTTTAAAAGGGGAATAATTTACCAAACTTGCTTAATTCATAAATAGCTCAGATAATGGAGCACAAATTGCCAAAATTAACAATTAATAAATTTTTACGACCATGAATGCATGTTCAAAATTTTGCGAACAGCTTGCAGACCTTGTTTTTTCCGGACAAAAAAACGAAGTAATTATGCAACAAGCGACTTTAATGTTGCGAAGTATTTTGGAAGAATATCCTGAAAAAGAACAGATCGCACTTGATGGATTTAGAAAAGATTTACTGGATAAATATCAAAACATTTATCATCCGACTGTTACAACAGCTGAGAATATTGATCACCCTGAAAGTTACAATGCCGGTGAAAAGGTAGGCCTTGCTTTGGGAAAAGCCATGAATGGCAAAATGGACAGAATGATGTTAAAAAATACTTTGAGTAAAATTTTATGTGAAGAGTAAGTAGTTATTACTTAACCTGGCAAAGCCGGTACCAAATAGTATAGAATAATCATTGCTAGCTCACGAATATGGGCGTGGCAATCCATGTAGAATAAAGAAAAGTTTTGAATCGCCGCATCATTTCATTCCTCGTGATGACAAAGCAAAACTCAATTGTCATTGCGAGCTCACGAATGTGGGCGTGGCAATCCATGTAAAATAAAGAAAAGTCATGGATCGCCGCGTCATTTCATTCCTCGCGATGACAAAAAAATTTAACTCGGACACACTTGTCGCTAGATATTTATTCCAGAGCTTCACTAACAGCACCCGGCAAAATCTCGACGACATCTCCTTCAATTCGTATTTTTACTTTAGGATGATTATCATGCTCCGTCATACCTCTATTAATTATAATGTATGGCACACCTAACTCAGCTGCAACTAATGGAACAGATGCAGCCGGATATACAGAAAGAGTCGATCCGATTGATAAAACTAAATCAGCCTCTTGGGCACATTTTTCAGCTTCAGCAATATCAACACTGCGCAGTTGTTGTCCAAAACTTATAGTTGCCGGTTTAATAAGCCCTTTACAGCTTGGACAGATAGGAGGTTTTCTAGAGTTAGCAAACGATTCAAAAAATGGGTCAGGATCAAAACGTTTGAGACATGACTGACATTCTACTTCTAAATTAGTCCCATGAATTTCAATTGTTTTATTTCTACTATTGCCAGCCTTATGATGTAATCCATCAATATTCTGCGTAACTAGTTTAAGTAATTTTCCTGCAGATTCTAACTTGGCAATCGCTAAATGTGCTGCATTGGGTCGAGCATTTTTAAATCCCGCCCAACCCTCAAGTTTATAGTCCCAATGTTCAATTCGGGATTTTTCAGATGTCATGAAATCATCATAGTACACGGGTTGTCGCCGACTCCACACGCCGCCCGGTCCTCGAAAATCCGGAATACCACTTCCAGTAGAAATACCCGCACCGGTGAAAATCAGAATTTTATTTGATTCTTTAATATACTTGGTCAGTGAGTTAATTTTTTCAGAATAATCCATAGGAATTATAAGTATTAAAATTCTTATTCAAGCAAAGTCATATTAGGAATATTTATTTTTAAAATTTTTCTCTGTTCATTAGTAATCAGTAAAGTTTCTGAGTCATTAAAACAAATTGCTTCGCATTGCAAAGCTCTGATCGGCTGCCAATATATTTTTCCTCTAAAGTAGTTATCCGTTCCAGCAGGTGCTTCAAATACCCAAACGCTATTATAGGTTAGCACTGCGATTTTTGAACCATCGAGTGTAGAATCAGCAGCGGTTACTTTTCCTCTAATTCTAAAACTATCCAATAAAATAGCCGGTTGAGATTGTTTTGAATCAGTATAATCCAATCGATACAGTTTTGTATCCTTATCATCACGATGTTTCGTCAGCAAATAAATATTCTCATGAGCAGTAAACATAGCCTCACAATCAAAATTATTTTTTGTGGCTGGAAATTTTTCCTGATCAGAATAATAAAAAGAAATCTTCTGACTGTAATTTATATTTTCAACAGTTAGAGAATCGGGTTCCTGAAATATATAAATAGCTAAGTCACGCCTGTTACTACTGCTATTACCAAAATCACCCACTAAGATATTGCCCAAATTATCAATCGCAATATCTTCCCAATCACGATTGACCGCGCCCTGAATTAAAATTCCTCTATTAGTATTTCCATTATTTAATGAGATCAATTTCCCGTCTATTGTAATTGGATAAATTTTGGGTGATCCGCCTGAATCATTATGAGTCCAATAAACATTAGGGTGTTTGCGACTCTTAACTAAACCTGAAGATTCACGGATTAGGTCACTTTTGATTTTACCAATTTTTTGCGGTAACAATGTAGGACGTTGCAATAATCTTATATTCCTGGGTTCAGTAGTGATAAGTTGTCCATGAAGAGAACTCATTTTCAAGACTATAAAAACTAATATAACTAATCGAACTACCATAATTTAAATATTGGATTTTATTCTGAAATTTATATTAAATATTATTATTAGATTAGTTGATTAAGATAATTTTTAAACATTTTTCAAAAGAACTAAGTATTTAATTATTACATAGTATTATAAATGCAAATTCCACTTGAAGATAATTTTGATGATATTATTAGTAAGGCTCAAAAAGGTTTACGAATCAGTGACAGAGAATTAATAGAGAAAACAAATTTATCACTGAATGAAATTTCATCTGTTAAATCCGGAAATGTTAATGATGCAGCGATACGTAAGTTAGCTCAAACACTCAACTTAGATGAAAATTCATTAATAAAAATTGCTCATTGTCAGTGGTCTCCAAAATCAATAGCGATCGACTGTTTGGAAATTTATCAAACTTCATTTGGCGACATGAATGTAAATTCATATTTAATTTGGGATTCTAATACAAAATCTGCAATTACATTTGATACTGGAACTAATGCCAGTGAAATGATTTCCTCCATTGAATCTAGAGATCTTATAGTAAAAGCATTATTCATTACTCACTCACATTATGATCATATTGCAGCATTAACCAGACTGCATAAATCAACAAAAGCTCCATTTTATATCAGCCAAAGTGAAGCTATTGAAAATGCAAAACTCATAGACAGTGGACAAAAATTTTTAATCGATTCTTTAACAATAGATACACTAGACACATGTGGTCATAGCTCTGGTGGCATCACATATTTTATTCAAGGCCTGAGTCGACCAATTGCTGTTGTAGGCGATGCATTGTTTGCCGGATCTATGGGTGGCGCGGCTACAGCTTACGACCAAGCATTGGAAAAAAATAGAAAAAATATTTTCACTTTGCCTGATAATACTATTATTTGCCCCGGACATGGGCCTATGACTACTGTAATCGAAGAAAAAGAAAATAATCCTTTTTACCCTGAATTTAAGTAATTATAGCGTTTGCCAAAATAAATTGGCAGATGCTATAAATAAATTAGCAATAAAACTAATTTCCTTTAACAACGAGAATGTCTACTCTTCTGTCTAACCTCATTTCAGATTCAGACCCTTCTACGACAGCCTCCAAATCGCCCTTAGAAACAACCTCAATACGTTGTGAATTTATGCCTAACTCTACTAAATATGCTCTTACCTTACTTGATCTACGTTCTCCAAGAGCTAGGTTATATTGCTTTGTTCCCCGCCAATCACAATGACCTTCTAATAGTAGCTCGGCATTACGATTTGTTTCTAAATACTTTTTAGCTTTTATTATTTTTTCTCGTTCAGCCGGTTTTAAATAAGATTGAGCATAATCAAAATAAATTGTTGGAAGAACTCCTCTAAGAACATTTTCATCATTTAAATTCACTACGTCAGAATCCCTTTCAGATAATCCAAAGTTGCCTGAATCATTTAGATCTCTGGAATTTGCCCAATCTCCAGAATCACCTGAGTTATTGGAATTTACCCATCTTGAATTGTTTGCATCACCCTCTACGCCTGAAATTGTTTGTTCGGGTGTCGGTTTGTTAACAGTTTTACAACCAGAGAATAGCACAATTACAATCAATAACGGAATTAAAAATATCTTTTTTTTCATTTTTTTGTTTATTTTAAATTTATTTCAAAGAGTTGTTAATTAAATAAAATTGATCAAGAAATTTATATTAACATTATAATGTTATATGACAAAATGTATTAATAATGTCGAAACATCTATTTGCTTATTGGTAGATAATGGATCTTTAAATCCTGATGCGACATTGAACTTAAGAAAAATCGCCAAAGCATTGTCCGCTAAAATTAACGTAGCTGTTAGACCTGTTTCTCTACTACATTCTTCAAATATTGATAAAAATAAATTAGAGAATCAGCCCGCTGAAATATTTGAACCATTAGTTAAAAAACTTTCACTTAATGGAGTAACTGAATTTCTAGTCATTCCATTTTTTCTTGGTCCTAGTGCTGCAATTACAGACTATCTTCCGAAACGTGCACTCCATGTATCACAAATCACAAATCAATTTACGATACGTATAGGTCCATCAATTGTCGATCCAGGTAAATCAATAGATTTACGTATTGCAAAAATTTTGGAAGAAAAAGTGACAAAAATAATTAACGATCACCATCTGATAAAACCAAAGGTTATTCTAGTTGATCATGGCACACCGTCCAAACCGGTTAACGAAGTTCGCAGAATTATTACTGTACAATTGAAATCATTGCTGATTGATAAAATAACTGAGCTCACACAAACCTCTATGGAACGAAGGGCCGGGTCTCAGTATGATTTCAATGAACCACTTTTAAAAGATGTGTTATCAGGAATAAAGCACAGTTCTGGTGATATTATAGTGGCATTTTTATTTTTATCACCCGGTAATCACGCTGGCGAAAATGGAGATATAGCACAAATTTGTAACGAAGCAAAAAATTTAAATTCAAATATAAATTTATACCGAACCGAATCTATTGGTAATCACGAGAAAATTATTTCAATTTTAGCAGAACGGTATTACCAAACAAAAAAAATGAAGCCCTTAAACCTGTAACTTATACTGCAGCTCGACTTGTAGACTCTATTAGACCATGTTCAATCGCATAACGAGTTAAACTGGCGACATCGTGCAAATTAAGCTTTTTCATCAAGTTAGTTCGATGATTTTCAGCAGTTTTTACACTAATGCTTAATTTATTTGCGACTTCCTTTGTACTATTACTTTCTGCAATTAATTGAAGTACTTCACGTTCACGAGCAGTCAATATATCTAGTGTTGGGCTTGTATTCGGTAAAGGATTGGCGACTGCATCTCGTAATAATTGCGCTACTTCAGGTCCAAAATAACTTCCACCATTTGAAACAATCTGAATACCTTTTTTAAGTTCAGATAAAGGTGCAGATTTTTCAACAAATCCATGTGCCCCAGCCTGTAATAATTCTCTGACCAACGCAGGATTTTGATACCCTGAAAAGACTAACACTCTTGTATGTCTTAGTTGTTTGGAAAATCGACGTAACACTTCAGCACCATTTAATCCAGGCAACATTATATCGAGAATTACAAAATCCGGTTTCAATTCCATCACAACATTGATCGCCTCTTGCCCATCACCTGTTTCTGCTACTACATCAAAATCTGGTTCTGATCTTACAATTTGAGCTATCATTTCGCGGACAGCAGTTTGGTCTTCAACAATAACGACTTTTTTCATAACATTATCTTAATCTGATTATTATACATACCAATTATTAAATAATTTAATCCTCGACTATAAATTTACTTATCTAACTTAAAAATTTAATTCCTTTTTATTTATTTTAATTTTAGATATTTATATTAATTACGTAGTGAAAATGGTTTTTATGTGTAACATGTCAACAGTATGACTGTTACGTTAATTAACTTTATGAGTAGCCAATATATAGATATTAGATGCAATTAGAAAGCAAATTGTTGAAAAGTCATACTTTATTTATACTAAATTTATAATTAATTGCATAATCTAGATAATTTAAATCTTAAATTTGACCAAATCTTGAGTAAATGTGGTTTTTAGATTTAAAGCCTGAAGTAAGTAAAATTATTAATAATTGATATAATTGGTCTCGGTAACTAAAATTACACTATTTCCAAAATTAAAAAATAACTTTAAAAACTCTCCCGTCATTTGTTCGGGCTTCACCGAATCCACTGCCACTTGGCCAACTGACGTCAGCTATAATTTCCATAATCAACTTTGAAGAGTGGCTCGTGATAATACTGTAAATTTGTTTCTTTCCACCAATTCCCAATCGTGGAGAAACTCCCCAAATTGAACTTGATCGACCTTTTCCAACAGTAGCACCTATCGAAAATTTTGCCCCGCTGTTTTTTGTATACTTACCCTCAAGGGCTTCTCCATTTGGCAAAGTAACTTTTATAGTCCTATTACTTTTATCTATAGTACCATAAACATAGATACCTGTACTAAATTCAACAAATTTTATCTGATGAGCACACCCAGATAATAAAATAACATTTAATAAGATAATTAATTTAAAATAATTCATATTAACAAAGCTGGTATCTAAGCTCACTGGATATACTATAAAATAGTGATATATATTTAACAATAAACTAAGAATATTGTTCTTATATAAATAATTTATGGAGCCGACTATCGGAGTCGAACCGATAACCCTCCGCTTACAAGGCGGAAGCTCTACCAATTGAGCTAAGTCGGCCAATATATCATTAATTATTTTACCTAAATATAAATTAATTATTGTTAGCAATAAATTTGTTTAGGAACTCTTAAAATAGTGTAATTAAAAGCTAATTAGGTAAAATTTAAAATTAGTTTTGAATGGCTGTTTCAATATTGTCAAATGCAGATTGCATAATTTAGCAGAGACATTTCATTCTCATATTTCGATTGATAATTCGAGAAAATGACTGTCTTGTATCAGTGAGTTAAAATCTTGGTATTCAAGCACAAGTAAAATAATAAACAGAATTTATAGCGAATTGATTTCAGCGTCAATTGCTTCCATCTTCAATAATTTTATTCATAATTTACACAAAATACTCCGTTTTGATTTTGGAAACCCCAAATCCGTTTAGTAAAATTTTTGTAAATTTTGACGTGACACTTGACGTGACAGTTCTAGTGTTGTAAGGTGCTGAAATTAAAAAATGAAATTAGAACAACAAAATAAATATAGTCTTCAAGAAGTTTGCAGTATGACAGGTGTTAATCGCCGCAAACTTCGTTATTACATTGATAGAGGACTTATTGACAGACCAGAAGGACCAAAAGGAAATGGTGCGTTTTACACAGAAAAACATGTCGATCAACTCTTGGAGACACGACAGTGGAAGGATGCTGGATTATCCCTAGAACGCATTCAGGGAATTGTAAAAGGAGTAGTTAAAAACCAAAAAGGATCAGGGTTAACTCTACCACCACTTAAATCAAAAAAAACAGGTGATGTTGATATTTGGAATCGAGTATACATATCTGATGGAATCGAACTAAATATCAACACTCATCAATCAGGATTAAGAATAGAAGAAATAAACAATCTAGTTAAAGTTATAACAGAGTATTTTCAAAATAATAAAATTCAAAAAACACACACTTAATTTAATACAATTAATTAACTAACAATAATATCAAAATAAGGAGATAAATATGAGTGAAGAAAATAAAAAAGAGAATGTAAATGTTGAAGACCTTCCACAAAGAGCTTCGGCATTAAACGAAGACGAACTCAAAAAGGTATTTGGTGGTAGTAATCCAAATTATTCAAGTCGCCGACGTAACGCTAATAATAATGCTAATTATTCTTCTAGAAGAAGAAACGGTTAAATTAATATTTTGAAATTAACTCAAAAAACACACACTTAATTTCAATTAAAATAATATATTATCAATAAAATCAAAATAAGGAGATAAATATGTCTAAAGAACTGATAGAAAAAAAAGCACAAGTAACTGTTAAAGACCTTCCACAAAGAGCTACCCCATTAAATGAAGAGGAATTAGCAAAGGTTTTTGGAGGAAGTAATCCAAACTATTCAAGTCGTCGCCGTAACGCTAATAAGAATGCTAATTATTCCTCTAGAAGAAGGAACGGTTAATTTATAAATTAAACTTTCCCCAAAAAACACACACTAATTAAGGGGCCTCAATTTCTAATTGAGGCCTTCTTATATTTATCAATATAATCGAGTGTTGTGTATAAAAACTAGCTTAGCTTTACCTTAATAGTTTCCCACTTTTTTAATTGAGCTGCTATAGCATTTTCACAACCAACCTCCTTAGGCTCATAAAATTTTTGCGGTCTCTCCATATATGTTTGTCCAGATATAGATTCCGGGAAATTATGACTGTATAGGTACTCCTTGCTATTACCCATTTGTTTACTCGCTTTACCACCACTATCACGTAAATGAAGTGGCACTGACTGCAGAGGATTATTCTTCAAATATTTTTTTGTCTTTGCTAACGCTAAATACGACGAGTTACTTTTCGGTGCAGTGGCTAAATAAATTGTAGCATGTGCCAAATTGAGCTCACACTCGGGATAGCCAATAAAATCACATGCTTGAAAAGTTGCTACTGCTAATGGTAATGCCTGCGAATCGGCCAATCCAATATCCTCCGATGCAAAAATAACTAATCGACGTGCAATAAATCTGGCATCTTCACCACCAGCAATCATTTTTGCCAACCAATACAATGCAGCATCTGGATCACAACCCCGTATACTTTTTATAAACGCAGAAATAGTGTCATAGTGTTCATCCTCATTCTTATCGTAGCGAATTTGTCGTTCTTTAGCATATGTCTGGAGATCAATATCCGTGATTTCTGAATTTTCCGATTTTCCAATTACAATTGTTTCCAGGGCGTTGAGTGCTCGTCGAACATCACCATCAGCAAGTACTGCAATACTTTTTAATATGTTATCACTCGCATGACAATTTTGATCTCCCAGTCCAACTTCAGTATCAGACAATGCTTTATCTAGAATTTTAATGATTTCATTTTCAGCCAGAGGTTCTAACCTAAACAAATGACTTCGACTGAGCAAAGGCGCGTTAACATAAAAACCCGGATTGTGAGTTGTCGCTCCGATCAAACGGATAACGCCTTGTTCAACATCGGGAAGAAGAAGATCTTGTTGCGATTTATTAAAACGATGGAGTTCATCAATAAATAAAATCGTCCTGCTTTCAGGCCGACTCCGAGCAATGCGCAATACATCACGCAGTTCAGCTACATTTGATGAAACAGCATTTATCCTGATAAAATTACTTTTGGTTTCATTGGCAATAACCTCAGCTAATGTTGTTTTACCACAACCTGGCGGCCCATATAAAATTATACTACCAAAACTATCTGCTCGAATTAAATTTGGTAGCAGACAATCATTTCCCAAAATATGTGATTGCCCAGAAATTTCTTCTAAATTTTTGGGCCTCATTCGAATTGCCAAAGGCTTTTTAATATCAGTATTAATATCTTTAGGTTTGCTTAAGCCATCGCTATCAAAAGAAGCATTATCAAAAAGCATGGACTGTTCCGATTTATTCATAAAATTAATTATTCAATCTGTTTCGACTGATAAAAAATTAAAGGGGTTTTCTTGTCAATGGACTGTAATTTTATAGCTTTAGGAATATGAATATGCCAAATGAAATAAATTCAATTGATATTCCAATTGCTCTTACAATAGCTGGCTCTGATAGTGGAGGCGGTGCTGGTATACAAGCTGATCTCAAAACATTCCAGGAATTAGACGTATTCGGCACATCTGCAATAACTTGTTTAACTGCCCAAAATCCTGACAGCATCGAAAGTATTGTTCCTCTGCAACCTGAGTTTGTACTAGAACAACTAAATCAAGTGATAAACTATTTCCCTGTAAAATCCTTGAAAACAGGAATGCTCTATAACAATGAGATTATTAAATGTGTAGCAGACTTTTTAGTAACTAAACCTGAAATTAAAACTGTCGTTGATCCTGTAATGGTCGCAACGAGTGGTGCATCGTTATTACAAAATGCGGCGATAGAGACAATCAAAGAATCCCTATTACCTACCGCTACTATTATCACACCAAATTTAGATGAAGCTGAAATTCTTTTAGGCAAAAGACCTTGTGATAAAGATAGCATGATAGATGTCGCCATAATTTTATCAAAAAAATATCAATGTGCCGTTCTAGTTAAAGGAGGACATTTAGAAAGCACTAAAATTTTTGATGTCTTAGTTGAATCAAATGAGCAAACGACAGTTTTCCAATTAGATAAAATTGATAATATAAACACACATGGCAGTGGTTGCCGCTTATCTTCTGCGATTGCCGCATATTTAGCACTCGATAATGATATTTTATCTTCTGTAAAATTGGCTCATAATTACATTCAAAAAAACATGAGAAATCCAGTTAGAATAAATGATATGTTTTTCTTAAAATAGCTCGCGTAGATTTAATGAAGATTTTCCCAAGATTGTAATAAAATTAATACCCAAATTTCATAAAAAATCCGTGTTAAATCCGCGTGAATCCGTGGCCAATAAAATATAGTTTTTCTATGAGCTAAATTAACACTGTTCAGCATTGACTCACTATCAGTGCATTGTATGCATGACTCCAGTTATTTTATAACATGGATATTGAAACTTCTCCCAATATTAGATCTCCATTGATTTGGCTGGTTGCGCCAATTCTTGTCGGCTATTTGGTGGGATTCTATCAGAATGAGATAGACATCTTAAGTCTCGTCCTACCCGGAACTTTATTTTCCGGATTTTCACTTATTTTATGCCAATCCAGCTCAAATAAATTTCAACGATTCTGGCCGCTACTCTTTCTTACAGCTGGATTTTTACTAGCCTGGAGCTATTATTTAATTCGATCTGATTCAACAAATGAGTGGCAAGACAAGCCACCTCGCGAAGTGATTTTAAATTTAAAAGTAACGCGAATTTTTGACTCGAAAAAAGAAATAAAAACCAGAACAGGAATTGCTATAATTAATGAGACTGAAAAACATACTAGTGATCTGATTGGTAAAAAAATCTACTTTAGTTTATCAGAAAAAAATAAACCTAATTCGCAAACAATTTTGCAGTCATCAGAAATTAAAATTAAAGGCGTTATTAAAAGTCTGGATACAAATGATGATGCAAATAAATTTTATTCATATCTAAAAAATAATGGTGTGCAATTCGAATTGAATCGAATTAAAATATTAAAATTTATTGATGCAGGAAACTTATTTTTTCAGTTCTGTAATCGACAAAACGCAAAAATTAAAAAAATCCTGGAACTCGGTAAATCAGAGAGCCATGCATTTTCAAATATCTATATCGCCATGCTGTTGGGAAAAAAAACAGCACTGGCGCCCCAGCAGAAAAATGATTTTCTAAAAAGTGGAACGATGCATTTGTTTGCCATTAGTGGCCTGCATGTCGGAGTCATTGCTTACACGCTTTTTTATATTTTATATTTACTCAGGATTCCACAAAAACCAGCTGCACTGATTGGACTCACTTTACTATTTACCTACATAGAAATTACCGGTGCCTCAGCATCAGCTGTTAGGGCATTCATAATGGTATTTGTAATATGGCTGGGAAAAGTAATTCTCAGAAAAAATAATACATTTTCGTCACTGCTGTTTTCCGCCTTAATAGTATTAATTATAGATCCCGGCCAATTATTTAATCCCGGCTTTCAACTCTCATATACCGTTGTCGGCTCAATCATACTTTATGGCATACCACTGCAAAACTACTTATTAAATAAGCTTACCCTATTCAGAGGTTTGCCGGAAATCAGTTTTCAATTAAAACATTATCTATCCTTATGGATGCTAAGAAATTTGATTACCCTATTTTCAATCTGTTTTACAGCCACCCTATTTAGCACACCACTACTAATAATCTATTTCAATATTCTAACACCCGGCGCAATAGTACTGAATATGGTACTCATCAGCTTAGCCAGCTTGTTAATGGTATCAGGGTTAATCTCAATAATATTGGGTTACTTAAAACTAACTGCATTGAGTACATTCATCAATCATGGCGCCTGGGTGATAATTTGGCTAATAGAAAAATTAGTTGAAATTTTTATAAATATTCCGGGACTCTTTCTCGATGCAATTTTTAAAAATAGTTTTTTCTGTCCAATATCGTTACTTCTAATGATATGTCCAGTTCTGTTATTTCATTGTAGAATTTTCAAGTCCTCAATAATTTTGTTCATAGCGCCCCCAATTTTTCTGGTACTAATAATATTTTTTGGTGTAACTATTATTTAGATATTTCAATAAAAGGATTCCGAATCTCTAATTCTCCAATTAGTTGTCCATGCTGCAAATCTTCTGAAAACAGAATCTTAGCTCCAGATTTAATCGCAGAAGCAATAATCAAACTATCATAAAATCTATATCTATAGTTCAATTGTATATGTAGAGCTGAAGACCAAATATCATTGCTCGGAAATATTCGACACATCGGCATAAGAATATCGTTTAAATAAGTAACGGCCTGATCTAGTGACATTGGCTTGTCCCATTTGTGCAAGGCAACATTAATAAACTCCTGAACTACCTGCCAGCTGATAACCCCTAATCCACTTTGCAAACTGTTTTCGATGAGACCTGCAGCACATTTTTGTTTTTCGGGGACAAGCCTGTCAAATGAGTATACTAAAACATTTGTATCAAAAAAATATTCAACGTTCATTCATTTCCTCACGACTAATTTTTTTCTTTCCTACTGAAACTTGCTTTACTGTATCTTTCATAAATTCACGGTAGTTACTCACTCGCTCACTTCCAGAATCAAAAGTAACCAGCCAGTCACGAAACATCTGATTCAATGTAGTATGCCTCTCTCTAGCAATAGCTCTGGCATGCTCAATTACATGTTCATTGGCACTTAATGTAATATTTTTCATCACACTACAATAGTGCGCACTAAATATTTGTCAATTATATTATCAGGGATAATAGCTTTCCAACATATTCTTTTGCCAAGAACGTCGAAGTATATTTTCATCAAGGAGTTAAAATTTAGCTGAATGAAATATAACAAAGACTTATCAAAAACATTATTGAAACAACTCGAGGTGCGTGTAGTCCAGGCTGACGAAGAAAAGTGGTTTGTCCCCATTAACTGCAATGGCTGGGTGGAGCAGTCTGGGCCGAGGTATCCAACGTCTTTGTAAACGATAGAACCTTTCCCATGTCCATCGGCTTCTTGCCTTTTGGCTGCGTCTTCTTATCATTTTGTTTTTCCAATCAATCAGAACGACATCTTCCAATAAAAATTCTAGACTTAAAAACTCAAAGTAAACTCGGTTTAAGTCTTAGTTTAAATTCGTTAGGTAAAACTGAATATACTTAAGAAGAATTAGGCAAATAAGTTATTAATACTCGCGCAGAGCAGTGCCGCAGAGTTTTTTTATTTTATAAATTTTAAATTTTTGAATCCAACAAATTACCTGGACGCTGTAATAAGTTTTTTTAACTCAGAATTTAAACCCTCTGCGCCCCAGCGTCTCTGCGCGAGTATAATCAGCTTCAACAAAAAAACCCCGGCAAGTGATTTACCGGGGTTTAGATTTCTCTTTAAATATTTTTTCTACTAATTTTTCGACCGGGTTTTATTTCCGGGACGACGACGGTAGTAGGCTATTCCGAGTGCGCCGAGACCGAGAGCGGCGGCGTAGTCGGATGGTTCTGGTACAGCGGCAACAGTGATGCCGGCACCTGGCGTATCATCAAAAAACCCAGTCCCGAGAAATGTCAGAGTTTTTGTGGCCGCAACCCACGAAACATGAATATAGCCAAATTCACCGTCATCGAGTCGAAACCCGATGGCACCACTAGGACGATCAATCAACCAGTCGTCTAAGTTCCCCCCAGCGGGATCATAAGAGACAAAACCATAGTTGAAAGAGTTAGAGGAGTCTACGACCGAAGAAACGGGGAAATATTTCAGGTTGTTATAAGTGTTTGTTGTTCCGTTAATGGCGAACCCATCGCCCGACCCGCCAGTCACATTAAAAATAATTCGACCCGCGTCACCACGCATTTGGAAAGTATCACCAACGTTCGAGGATTGCGAAACGTTGAAGTTCACGGTTGAGTTGCCGAGCGACCCGGTACCGGCAGCGTTCAATGTAGTTCCGTTAGTAAGAGGGCCAACGTCAAGAGCCGTTATGGCCGCAGAGCACACCGCCGTTTGCCCCAAGACCCCCGACAACACTGCCAAGCCCTGATATCCCTGCGAATATTTTTGTAATCTGTTCATTATCGGTTTCCGATTCTTTGATACATTTTTTTGTTTTTGTTTCATTGATTTTATCATTATTTATACTGTTGTTTGAATGTCGTTTGATGTAAACGACGTGATTAGAAAATATTTTGGGTAGGGATGACTCGCTGAGTCATCCGACGTTTCGGCAAAATTGAACGAGTAGGCCTTTTCGCGGATGCGCGAGCCGCACATCCCTACCATCGTCATTAAGCTAAATCGTGTTGTCTGTTTGACTGACCGCTTTACGGTTGTTTTGGAAGGCCCTGAAAGACTGCGCCCTTTGTACCGCCATTACCTTTCAGATGAGTGCAGCGTTTTGATAAACAGGGAGCTATATCTTCTTTTAACAGGTCAGCAAGTGTGCGTAATACCAAAGTATCTTCCGGTGCATATTGCAGGATGGGACGTTTGTTCTTTCGGGTAAATCGCTTTAAAGGGTTGAGAAGATAATTACCGAATCGGAGGGTTTCGCTGAGCCGTTCTTTAATGCGATCCCAATCAAACAGCAAGCTTGACAACAATGGATTGGCTGGGGCGGCTGTCTGCATTAATCCACCCGATTGCCCGATTGCAAGTCATCAAGACAGCCTGAAGTCGGGTAGTATCCGATAATGTCAGTGAAGATATCATTCTGAAAAATATATGGATGATATTTGGTAAATTAAAAGTCAAAAGTCAAATTGTATGGTAAATAGTTATACACAATTTACTACTATTATTGAAATCCATTCAAGTCGTTCTTGGTATAAAGGAAAATAAGGGATCAGGCTTTGATAATTGGTATTAGTTTCTATATTAATATAATTTTCTTTTATACTTTTTGTAAAGATTTCCAATATTTACATTTCTTCAAATTGCCTTTACTATATTCATAACACCCTCAAGCCCCACAAAACCTGAAATTTATGCCCCATGTATGTTGGATGGATTAACTCTTTTAGCGTTTGGATTTTTGATGCATCTTCTGAATTATTAAAAATATCTCCGATAGCATTTTTTGCGTAATTCATAAAAAAAGATTCCTGACGTTCGAGTTTGATGGATGAAAAATTATTTTCCTGAAGAATTTTTTCTAACCAATCCCAGCATATGTGACAAGTGATGTCTAGTTCTCCGGGTTGTGCAAGTAAGTCATCTCCCATTTGGTGTTTGTGATACGTCCGTGCAGTTCCTTGTGGAGTAAACTCAGTTAACTCATTCCATGTCTTTCCATAATCAAAAAATAACAAAAGTCCTGACCAATTTTGCTCTGCAATTTTTTTCAGTAATAAATTACTACCAATTGGTAGATCGAGTTGATATCCGTTAGCACAATTTGTTGGCAACTGATCGATAATTCCAGATACCGGCTCACTTAATTTATCCAATAATATTTCCTCAAGTGAATTATCAAATATCCTCACTCCCCTCTCGAGCCAACGGCCATCTTTAAAAATTATTCTGTGAAACGGTTGTGCATCGAGTAGCTCGTTAGAAAAGACCATCGATTGAGATGGAATATTAATTGGCTCGTCGTTTCCAATAGAAATTATTTTTTTAAATTTTGCATCACCGTTTTGAAATAAGTTTTTTCCCGGTTCAGCACCAATTTCAACAAATGAAAAGTTTTTTAAATTTTTTTTACCTAACAAATTTGCAACACTTGCTTCTATCAATGAATCGAACACCGGTGCAAGGTTCGTATTAGTATAAAAATCTGATTGTGAATTTTTTCCAATTCTATTATATGGTCTAGTATAATAACCAATATTGGGCGCGTATAAAACATGTTTAATAAAATCAAAATAATTAAAAATTCCCGATTCAGGAAGTTGATCTTTTAAATAGGAAATTAATTTATCTGATGTAGGCATTTTTAGATTTATAAAAAGAAGGTAATTATAAAAATAGCACAACAATGAATGAAACTGCAAAATTAATACCGGCGCCAAAAGTTAAAAATTCTCTCGATAGACTTAAAGAAAATATTGGGAAGTTTATAAAGGGCAAAGATGAGGTGATCGATAAAGTTATTATTTGTCTGGTAGCTTCAGGCCATATTTTAATCGAAGATTTGCCGGGATTGGGCAAAACGACATTAGCCTACTGTTTGGCACGTTCGATAGATTGCGAGTTTACGCGGATACAGTTTACCAGCGATTTATTACCTACAGACGTAATTGGGGTTTCAATCTATGATGATTCAATTAAAGAATTTGTTTTCAAGCGAGGCCCTCTATTTACAAATATTTTGTTGGCTGATGAAATAAATCGGACAACGCCCAAAACCCAATCTGCATTGTTGGAAGTTATGGATCGTGCTAAAGTTTCAGTAGAAGGACAGACTTACTCCATTGCTCATCCATTTATGGTTTTTGCGACACAAAACCCGGTAGATTATGAAGGCACATTTCCTCTTCCAGAAAGCCAGATGGACAGATTTTTAATGCGTTTGCAAATGGGCTATCCTTCGTTTGATAAAGAGTTAGAAGTTATGAACTCCGGATTTCTAAAATACGATAGCATACAAACCGATCCTGTTATCACACGGAGCGAAATTCTGGAGATGCAAAATTTTGTGCACCAAATTTTTGTTGAGGAAAGTATTTTAAATTATATACTAAAAATTGTTACTGCAACTCGAGAAGTTAAAGAATTACGAGCAGGCGTCAGCACTCGAGGTGCACTGTCGTTGAAAATCGCAGCGCAAGCAGCAGCACTAGTCGATGGTCGAAGTTTCGTAGTTCCAGAAGATGTTTTAAAAGTTGCACTCCCTACTCTATCGCATCGGTTAGGTTTAATACGTCAAACTTCAGACTTACTTGAGGAAAGAAGAATTACTGATGGTATTTTGGAAAACATTTTAGAAGAAATTCCAATGCCGACCTAGATTATAAATTAAATAAAATTTTGAGTAGCCAAACAAAAACTTATAGATTTGCTGATTCGCCAGCATCTTCTGATTGGGCTGATCCCGGATATTTCACCCAACAGTCAAAATCTGGAAATTTTGCCAGGGTTTTAGTTCAATTAATTAAGCCACCCAAAGGACACAAAACGCTACCCACCCCAGCCGGTATTGTTTTAATCATACTATCATTAGGGATTGGCTCTGCTGCTTACAATACTTCCAGCAATATTTTATTTATAACATTATCACTGCTGTTATCAAGTTTACTGCTCAGTGGAATTTTATCGTGGATAAATTTTAAAAGTACCCAATGGCGACTCAATTTGGAAACTCACTTCAGAGCCGGTGAGATAACGCCAATTAAAATTGAATTAGAAAATAAGAAGAAATTAATTCCAACATACAGTCTATTTTTTAAATTGAGCGCTGATTCATCTAACGTAATAAAACAACTTTATCTAAAAGAGAGATTGGATCCCGGGAAAAATATATCATTGCAGTGGCTCTACACACCACTGAAGAGAGGTATTGAAACTATTAGTATTCGTGGCCTTGAATCACAATATCCGTTTGGGTTTTTAAGAAAAATTATCGGTGAAGAAATCCACAAAGACGTTTCAGTTTGGCCAGCGAGAATTCAATATAGTTTTAAGCCACAATCGGGTAGACGATCCGGAAAAGATGGCACAACTGTTCTTAAACCAGGTGCCGGTAGCGAATTGATAAATTTACGTGAATATAAAGCCGGAGACCCAATGCGACGTGTCCACTGGAAAGCAAGTGCGCGAATCAAAAAATTGATGGTTAGGGAATTATCTGAAGAAAACAATGATGCTTATTTGATATTCATTGAGACACCATCCGATATTTGGAATAATAATGATCAATTTGAAAAATTATGTAGTTTTGCAGGATCACTAGCAGAGGACTTATATAGAAAAAATAAATTATGGGGAGCAGCTATAAATGATAATCAGCCATTTGTTATAAAGCGTTTGAGTGATTTGCATAATTTTTTAGAAAAATTGGCGAGACAAGAAACTATAAAAAATTATAAACCTGTAACAGAAATAGCAAATGCGACTATAGTCACTTTTAGTCCAGGTACAGGTGATAATGTTAATGCGTATGTCGGAGGAAATAAAGCGGGCTCAACTGAATTTTGAAGAGTTAATTCAACTAAAATGGATCATCGGCGGCATACTTGCATTAGTGTCGATCTGGTCGTTATTTTTTCTTGATTTAAACAGCGACGCATTACTGATAATTACTTATGTAATTATTATTGGGGCAGTAATTTTCCCGTCTATACCATGCAAGATTCCAGACATTGCCTGGAAAATTATCACACCGGTACTTATTATATTTATTTGTTTTGATTTTATTTTTTCACGCCCCGATATTATATCACCACTGGTTAGGATGATTCTATTAATTACGCTAATCAGATCACTCCAATTCAGAAAAAGACGTGAAGATTTACAGTTAATTTTGCTGTGCCTGTTTATGGTTATTGTATCAGGAGTGCTCACACTATCACTCTCTTTTGCTATTCAGATAACGGTATTTATGGTATGCGCAATGGCATACCTGTTTATTATAAATTTAACGGCTTATTCAGATAGAAATGTCGAACCCTCAAAATCAATATGGATAAATTTTAAATGGGGCTGGTTTCTCAGTAGAATCTGGAAAGTGTTTAATGTTAAAGTCATAGGATTTGCGACAACATTATTTTTAGGCGTTATGATTTTTTCATCTATAATATTTTTTATCATGCCTCGATTTCAGTTAAACCAGGCAATTCCTTTTCTGAATTTGGCGAATCAAAAAACATTATCAGGCTTCAGTGAAAATGTAAAATTTGGTGATGTAGTGGATATAATTTTAGACAACAGTGTCGCTTTAAGAGTTGATGTTCCCAAGAATACAAAGTTGCCAAAAATACCGTATTGGAGAATGATTGTTCTCGATGAATATAGAAATGGTTCCTTCCAAATGTCTCCATCAGCTAAAACAAAAAACAGTGTTTTTAGTGATATCAGTTTCCCCTATCAAAATGAAGAAAAACATAGTTTAAATAATGCTGATGCGAAATGGACTTTTTACCTGGAGGGAGGCATAAGTCGTTATTTACCGTCAATAGGACCATATGAGAAAATAAGATTTCAGACGAAACAGGATTTAGAGTTTAACTATTATTTACAGTTATTAAGTGTAAAAAATATTTCGAATAACGTTCTATTTTACCAAACAACAAATATGCAGCCGGCCTCAAAATTATTCGCAACGTTTGAAGAAAGATCATTAAAAATGATGGCGCCAATTTTTATTGATATTACTAAAAAAATAAAGCCCGGGGTAATAAAGTACCCGCAAACTACATTAGTCCTACCTGATGGTGATGAAAATACAGCAACACTCAAAAGAATCGTTAGTGAAATATCAAATGGAGAAAAGTTACCGATAATTGAATTTTGCAGCCGGACAATTGAATATTTAGAAAAAAACCATACCTACTCTTTAAAAAGTAGTAAACCTACTGGCAGCACCGATATTTTAGTACGTTGGCTGGATTCAAAAAACTCAGGCCATTGTGAACTATTTGCCGGTGGTTTTTCACTCATAGCACGATATGCAGGATATCCAACCAGACTAGTCGCAGGATATAAAGGTGGCAACTGGAATGGTTTTGAAAATTACTACATGATTCGAAATAGTAATGCTCACGCATGGTGTGAAATTTACGATGATGGCATTTGGTATCGAGTAGACCCTACTCCTGGATCGTCAAATTTTAGTGGATTGGAAAATGTAATGGCGCACACAAATAATATTGTGTCAGATAAGACCTGGCGTGCTTACTTGGATAGTTTGAAGATTCTATGGTATAGAAGAATTGTTAATTTTGATGAGGAACAACAAACTGAGTTAGCTGGAAATTTGAAAAAAAAATCTGCAACATACATAGCTTTAATTAAAGAAAAAATTCAGGCTAAGATAGATCAGCTTAAGCTGTGGATAAAAAGTCCCTGGGGTAACCAAAAAATCATAAGCACATTATATAATGCTATGATAATGAGTATAGGTACAATTTTAATAATTTTGCTATTAAAAATATTCAGAAAAATTATTAGCAAAGAGAGCATTCATCCAATAAGAAAAAAAGCAGGAAAATTTATTCAACAAATTAGATCTAGGAAACCAGAAATCTCAGATGCATTTCTGAATAAACAAACCAAGTTCAATTCCACAGTTTCTGTTCAGGATCTTGAAGAATGGTTAAACATTTATAAAAATTTACTGAACCTGCGTTTTGGCAATTCGACAAATTGGCCAGATAGTAAAGTCGTTTTTAGAAGTGCTAAAATATTGATCGGAAAAAGAAATTAAGTTTAATAAAAAACAATATGGCTTTGAAAAATAAATGAAAATCCGCAAATGAATTACTATTCAGCGGACTAAGACTTTCCCCTCATAAATCCATTGATAAGCTTTTCCTTCAGTTTTTTTCAGTTTTACACGACGAAATTTAACATCACTATCTTTACCCGCGATTCTAATAGTAGTTCTGTAATAATCTTCAGGCCACAATTCAGCATCAGGAAGATCTTCTTGTATAGCAAATAAATGTTTTAACGATGGTATACAACGATTGCTCATAAATGTAAAATTAAATTATTTTTGAGTAAACACGTTTCTATAACAGAAATTAATATGGTGTCAATTGAAGTGTATTCAGATCCTTAAGGTCCAAAACTTACGAATTTTTCCACTCTCTAAAACGAATTCTATTATGTTGATAACTAAAATACTCAACTAGCCTGATTTTACGTTCAATTTTTTTTCTTTTATCGACATCCAGATTTTCATGAAGATCAACACACCATTTTATTAAACTAGTTGTACTAGATTCAGGTGAGAAAAAATCTTCCCATGTCTTTCTAGCCATCTTCCCCATTTCCCATGAATTTAATTCGAGCTTTGTCAGTATCTCAGGTATGTGTTCAACTTCATTCTCCTTAATTTTTACTATAAAACTATCCCAGTCCGGACCTTCAGGCAATACCTGTTCATCTGAAATAATAACAGGAACGCAGTATGACTGCATTGCCTCAAACAACCTAATGGATGACGGAGATACTCCACGTGGACACAGAGAAAATTTACTTTTTCTCATTAAACCTGCATATTTTCCTCTAACATCTGAAACCTCTTTTGCATCTTTCTCATACCAAGGCTTACTGTTTTTTGGTGCAGTATCTACGATTAGCGCATTATTATGTTTTATATTGAGAATTTTCTCTCTTACCGGATGAGTTCCAGAAGAGCCAATAAATGAAAATAAAACTGACTTATCAGTTTCTTTGATATCGTCGAAATCGAATTTATAAATGTGGCTTGATATATAGTGACCAGCCTTGGCCCATCCAATTTGATAAAAATTTCTTACGAGAGCAGGATAAATTCCAGGTAAAAATGGAAATTGATTATCATCAGTGCAGTAAATATAGGTTTTTAACTTAAACTGCTTAAATAATTCGCTACGCCTTAACTTTTGAAAAAAGTTACCGTACCCGCAAAACTGTATTGGTGCTATTATGATATCGGCTAAAACAGGATTTTCAACAAATTGATAAACACCCACTTGATACTTAGGGATTGTAATCGAAATTTCATCATAACAGCCACATTGAATATTACTAATATTAATATCAATTTTACGGGGATTCAATAAATGTACATTCATTTAAAAAATAATTAAGTATCTTGCCTCTAAATATACTAAGGACATTGTTTGCAAAAACTTCACTAATTTATCTAAACACAAAATGTAAACTTAATAGTTAAAATTAATAAATTCAGGAAATAAACGAACAATTCAATGAATAATTATTAGTGATGATTTAAATAGAATTAATTTATAAATCTTCAAAAAAATAGTTGGCTCAAATTAGATTAAATATAGTAATTATAGATATAACTTACTAATGTTAACTCAAATTTTTCATAATTTAATGAAAGCATTCCATTAATATAACAAATTTTTATCTTATTTTATAATTTTTTTGTAAAAAAGTGTATTTTAATTATTGACAGTGCTACTAAATTTTTACGATAATTTCGCCTTAATATATTTTTTAATGGTTAATTGATTACTTACATAGCATTACGAATATTTAAAATCTTTAATTTATCTTATAAAAAACAAATACAAAAAGTAATAAATATGAAAAATAATAAATCAAAAAAAAGAAGTTTAATAGTTGCTGCAATACTTGCTGTATTTAGCATAACTAATCTATCTGGAGCACTGATTAGTGTTGATTGGGATAGTTCTGACACTACTGCGGACGGCAATATAAATGGAACACTTAATACCACAATACCAGTTACGCTTACATCAACAAATGGTACTTCAAATGGTGGAGTTTTTGGAGGAGTTAATTTTAAGGATGATCTTTACACTGATGTATTATCGGCATCTGGTGTCAGCACTGTATTAAATGAAATCATGGCATTTGACTGGGTTACAGGACAAGTAGGCTTTGTGAATATTGATTTTGGAAGCAATACTGTTACCAACCCAATATTAGTTTTTATGTTCTTAAATGCTGCAACACAAACGTTTGATTTTGGCGATACCTTGTCATTAAGCGTGATTGATGAAAATCCAACTTCAGCTATATCTATTCTAACAGGAAATGTTGTATCTACTGATGGAATATCAGCAGACAGTGAAACGCAAGGATTTTCACTTCAATTAACTGGTGCTTTTAGCTCAATTAATTTCGCTACTAACACAACCTTAGGAGTAGCTGACGGTGTTGGTTTTTCAATTATTGCTGACGATGCTAATATAAATGTTCCCGAGCCATCAGTTGCAACTTTATTTGCTGGTATCATGGCAGTAGCTTTTCTAGTTTATAAAAGAAAAAACAAGTAGAGTTTAACTAATTTATAATAATACTTTTACAGAGAATCCGGCTAGAAATAGTCGGATTCTTTTTTTTATAGATGTATACAAAATTAAATTTATTTATCATTTATTAAATTTTTATTGAAAGTTAAATTTTAAGACTCTAACAAACTAAAAATAATCTGGAGATTATTTTTAACAGAATAATTAGAATTCCTACATATTATCAATTATGGCTACACCAAAAGATTTAATTAGATCAATCTTTCGTTCCATCGGATACGATATAATAAAATATCGACCAGATCAGCCCGGCAAAGATATTATGATTGATTTGAGAAAATATTTGAAAAATGATTCTCCTGTAATATTTGATGCCGGCGCAAATGAAGGACAAACAGTCGCAACTTTTAAAGAAGAATTTCCCAATTGCGTCATGCATTCATTTGAACCGAGTCCGACCACATTTGCTACATTAAAAGAAAACACAAAAAAATTTAGTAATTCAAATATTTATAATGCCGGTCTTGGGTCAAAATCAGATAAATTAAGATTTAACGAAAATGAACATAATCAAATGAGCTCGTTTCTTGAATTGGGTGAATTCGGCCATGGCGATATTAAAAAAGAAACTTTGGTTGATGTTAAGACAATCGATCAAATCGTTGAAGAGAATAGTATCAATATTGTAGATATTCTGAAATCAGACACTCAAGGCTATGATTTAGAAATATTTAAAGGGGCTCAAAACTCGATAGATAACAATAAAATTGGGATGATATATTTTGAAATTATATTTTCCAAAATGTATGAAAACCTGCCAACCGTCAGCGAGCTATTTGATTTTTTAAGTAATAATAATTTTCATTTAATTGCTTTTTATGAATTCTTCTACCAAGAAAAGATAGCGAGTTGGACAGATGCCTTATTTGTTCATAAGTCTTATTTAACAAAATAGCTTTTTCAATAATATTAAAAAAAAATGAAAATTTATGTTTTTTTGAAATAATTAGTTGACAAATTTAGTATATTTTATATTAATTTTACTAAACTATTTAATACTAGGAATCATCTTATATCTAAATAAATAAAAACAAAACAACTTAATTAGAAAATAAATGAAAATAAAAAATTATATATTAGCAACTGTAGTAAGCATCTTAAGTTTATCTCAAGCAATTGGTACTTTAATTAGTGTAAATTGGGATGCAGATACAAATCAGGATGGTGTTAGTAACGGTTCATTTGATGGATTCACAACTACCATAAACATGACTAATAGCACTAATGATTTTGGAATATCTGGTAACGGATCATTTTATGATTGGAAAACTAGACTGGTGTCAGATGATATTACCAATATATCAAGTGGCTCAATTGTTACTGAGGGAGTTGCTTTTGATTGGGACGCTGGCACACAAGGAACTATAACAATAAACATTGGTGGTACTCAATTTGTAGATAATCGATTAACTGACCCAATATTAGTATTCAACTTTTTAGATAATACAGTGGCTAGTTTCGATTTTGATGATAGTCTATCCTTATCGCTATTAGATCAAAATGGAGCAAGCTCAGCATCAATTGGAGCTAATAATGTAGTAACAACAAATGGCAGCCATACTAATAATCAAGATCACGGATTTGCCTTACAAATTACAGGAACTGAGATTCAAACTATTTCTTTTAATACTAATACCAACTTGCTTACAAATAAAGATGTAGGTTTTTCAATTATTGTTGATGATACTAATGTAGTACCAGAACCAGAAACTGCACCGTTATTAGTAGGACTGATCTCTATCGGATACTTAATTTATTCAAAAAAACGTAAGAAATAAAATAAGAAATTATATAAACCAATTTATCAAAGCCTTCGACATAAAATGTCGAAGGCTTTTTTCATTATAAATCCAATCAATGTTTATTTCTAATACTGCCAAATTGTTAATTTAATTTGATGATTGTAAAATTTTCTAAACTATTTAATTACTGCCTAAATTATTAGGACTACTTTTTAAACATTTTATCTAATCTAGAAATATCATACGTTTAAAAGATATTATATTTCGAATTAAAACTATATCGATTATATTATTTATATATATTAGGAATGATACATATCGTTATTGCATCTAATCAGACTTACTACATTGGACTAGCAGCTACACTGGTCAGTTTGTTGAAATCAAATAAAAAAAACTTTTTGTATATTCATATTATTGACGGAGGATTAAATAATGAGCAGACAGGATTTATCAGAAATATTGTTACATCAGAAAATGCTAATAACAAATTAAGATTTCATTCGATTAATCAAAACCTATTTTCTGGTTTTAAATCTGATTTAGGAAACTCATATATGGCTTATGCCAGAATTCTAATTCCGACTCTGATAAATGAGGAAAAAGTAATATATTTAGATTCAGATCTTTTAGTACTATGTGATATACTACCACTTTGGGAAACCGACCTTACTAATTATCCTATGGCCGCTGTCCAAGATCCAATCGTTAAGTATTTGCGTAATGATTACCCATATACCGATAATTGTGGTAATGAAAAATATTTTAATACTGGAGTAATTGTATTAAACTTAAATTCATGGAGAAAACATAATTATCAGAGCAAATTACTTGAGATTATATCTGTAGAACCAGAAAAGTTCAGGTATTGGGATCAGTCAGCAATGAATGCCTTATTCAAGGGAAATGTTTTGTTTTTAGAACAAAAGTGGAATACTATTTCAAGTAATCTAAACTTGAAAAAAAATGATCCACTTATAATTCATTTTCTTACAAAGTATAAACCATGGAATACATATAATAATTTCATTGAACTTCGGGTATGGAGACATTTTGTTAAAAAATACATATTCGAAAATAAAAACCTGCTATTTTATTTAGCTATAAATTATAAAACTCCATTTGTATTATCACTGTTAAAAGCTCAAATAAAAACAATTTTAGGATTTATTTCTGGTATCTTTAATTCTAAGCAAAAATCAACAGAATTATTAAAAACTAAAAACAATATTGATGAGATAGATCAGGAATGCACAAACGATTTGTCCTTGACCAATAATTTGGAAAAAGTTTCTAGTAAACAGATTGATGATTTCATAATTAGCCAATGGGGGTAGCTTAGCGTTTGATTTACTAAATTAAAGCTAGCTTCTAACTCTCCATATTTATAAAACTATTTAATAAATAATTGTAATAATCAGATGCTAGAAAAAATATTTCATAGTAAGGTATTTAGAAAAATTCTTCAAATTATAGAACGAACTTTTAAATGCCGAATATTCCGCAAATCACTTCCCCGTGGTACTGATATTTTTTTTGATATAAATAATTTATATGGCATAAAAAACTTTCAAACTGTATTTGATGTAGGTGCTAATGTAGGGCAGTCAGCCATAGAGTATAGTGAAAAATTCCCATACGCAAATATTTATTCTTTCGAGCCTGTTTCAAGTTCCTTTCAAAATCTTAAAAAAAATACAGAGCATCTTGATCGAGTGCATGTATTTCATAATGGATTTGGTAGTAAACTCGAAGAGCCTGAGATTAACATTAATGATGACTATTCTGAAGTAAATTCAATTCGGTTTAATAAAGGGTCAAAAACTGAAAAAATCAAAGTGCTAACAATTGATCATTTTGCAGAGAAAGAGTCTATTGATAAAATTGATTTCCTTAAAATTGATACTGAGGGATATGAACTCGAAGTTCTAAATGGCGTAAAAGGAATGCTTGAAAATAAAAAAATTGGTTTAATTTATATAGAATGTGAATTAATTGAAACTGATAAACATTTTGTTACATTTGATAAATTAGTCGAAAATATTTCTCAATACGGTTATGAATTATTGGGTATCTATGAACAACAACCACACTGGACAGGTGAAAAAACGATACTTTATTGTAACCCGGTTTTCATTAGCCCTGAACTCGTATCCAAGGATGTAAATTCTAATAATTATCCGCTGAAGTAACAATTTCTTCTATTTAAGTGAACAATTATTTTTGGCTGATAAATGGAATTGTTAATAATGACTTCAGTTCTAATAAATTGAAAAGTTAATATTTTTTAATTTTTCTAAAATTACATGTCTAATAATTTATCACAATTTATACCTCCTGATTTTGATATTAAACATCCCATAGTTGTTATCGCTGGCAAAGCATCATATCCTCGTTTAACTATTGATGCATTACTAGCAGCTAAATTAGATGTATGCTTAATAGCCTTTGAAGATGAAACACTTCCTGAAGTTTTGGAATCTTTTTCAGCCGATAAAGTTGCAACTATTAAAGTCGGTCAATTGGGAAAAATGCTCAAAGCTATTAATAAATTTAATGCTGGATATGCAATAATGGTGGGACAGATAACACCAGGACGACTCTTCAAAAATTTACATCCTGATCTTAAAGCAATAAGGTTGATCAATAGTCTTAAAGAACGAAACGCTGAAACTATTTTTGGTGCAATTGCCAATGAAATTGAAGCCATAGATGTTAAGATGCTTGATGCGAGAGCTTTTCTCGACAGCGAAATGGCTGAGCCAGGATCAATGACAGGAAAAAAAATTAATGCTAATGACGCGTTTATAAGTCATGGAATCAATATCGCAAAAGAAGTTTCTCGTCTTGATATCGGCCAAAGTGTCGTAGTTAGAAAAGGAACTGTACTAGCTGTAGAAGCATTTGAGGGAACAGACGAAATGCTGAGGCGAGCAGGTAGTTTCAAAACCAATAATTTGATATTTGTAAAAACTTCCAAACCAAACCAGGATTATCGCTTTGATGTTCCGGTGTTTGGCATTAACACACTCGAGGAAATGAATAATGCTGGCATATCATTAGCCTGTTTAGAAGCTGGCTCAGTATTAATTCTTGAAAAAGAAAAAGTCCTCAATCAAGCAAAGAAATGGGGTATCAAAATATTTGGATATACTGTTTCTCAATAATTTTTAAAGGATCATTCAATCATCTTTCAACTTACTTTTTCGTTTTTTCTGTCGATCTTTTCTCCTCTCTGCTCTATAACGATTTGCAAAAATCCTGTCAGGAAAAGTTTAAAAAATAGTGCTCAAATTAACTGGGAATCACGATTTTTCAATTGACGGCAAATTCAACACTCGATAAGCGTATAAATTAGTAATGGCTGGCTCTTGCACAATATATACAAACATGAAATTTACGGCAGTAGAAAAATTGAAAGAACGATGGCTTGAAAATTCCTCACGTGTATATTTAGAGCAATGGAACGAAAAATTTGCTAAACTCGTAAAAAAGGATGAATACGTGCTCGACGCAGGTGCTGGAGTTGCTCCCTACCGACACTTATTTTCTTTTGCGAACTACGAAACTGCAGATTTCGAGAAGCTTGATAAGATACATCAACCATCAACATATATCTGTGATTTGAAATCTATTCCCGTCGAAGATGAACGTTTTCACTACATAGTTTTTAATCAGACAATGGAACACTTACCAGACCCGATTGCCGTTTTGAAGGAGTTTCGGCGCATTCTAAAACCAGAAGGGAAAATTATTTGTACTTGCCCATTATTCTACGAAGAGCATGAACAACCCTACGATTTCTATCGCTACACACAATTCGCACATCGTTATCTTTTTGAGGAAGCTGCGATGGAAATTGAATCTATCGAATGGATGGAAGGCTACTTCGGAACTGTCGGATATCAAATGGAGTGTGTGTACAAATACCTACCGGTTAAGCCAGCTAAGTTCCCCATAGGTATATTAGGATGGATAGTTGCACCGATTCTTATATTCGTTAGATATACTTCGTTCATTTTAGCTGGACTTTTTTATCGACTAGATACCCGCATCCGATACACAGATTCCGGCATGCCTAAAAACTATGTCGTGATTGCTAAGAAGTCATCCACTAGTGATGCTAAAAAATATAACGTTTGATATTTAAACACTAGCATTATATATCCACACAATATCATCATCTCAGTAATTTCAATTTATTGATGATAACATGAAATCAAATTTTATAAACCTAAAAGGAGCGCATCAGAATAATCTAAAAGGATTTGATCTCGATATCCCATTAGGCAAACTTATAGTAGTAACGGGGTTGAGTGGCAGCGGTAAATCATCTCTAGTTTTTGATACTCTTCATGCCGAGGGACAACGACGCTATGTTGAGACTTTTAGCCCGTATGCACGCCAATTTATGGAAATGCTGGACCGTCCGAAAGTTGATTCAATTGAAAACATCCGTCCCTCAATTGCAATTCAACAAAGTAATACCGTCAAAACTTCGCGCTCTACTGTCGGGACGATGACAGAATTGTGCGATTTTTTTAAAGTTTGGTTTTGTCACGTCGCAGAACTCATAGATCCGGAATCTGGTGATAAAATTGAAAACGATAACCCACATTCTATCTGGAAAAAATCATACAGTAATTTTAAAAATAAATCTCTCATAATATCTTTTAAAATTTCAAAGCCCGATAATTTGAGTTGGTCTGAAATTATTCAATCTCTCAAAGGACAAGGATATAATCGAATAATTATTTCTAATAAAATTCAAAAAATCGATGATGTAAATTTTAATAATAAAACCGCAAATCATATTCATGTCATTCAGGATCGTTTAAAATGTTCTAAACAAAATCAGAACAGATTTATTGAGTCTGTTGAGTCTGTCATAAAATTAGGACAGCATGAGATTTTTATTTTTGATCAGGACGGTCACAAATTAGCTCATTTTTCTAAAGATCTGATATCAAAAGTTTCAGGAAGAAAATATTCAAAACCCACAGCCGCACAATTTACTTTTAATTCGCCCGTCGGGGCTTGTCCCAAATGCCGTGGATTTGGCCGTGTAATAGAGATAGACTACAAACTGGTAATCCCTGATCATTCCATCAGCCTGGAAGATGGAGCTATTAGAGCATTTCAGGGATCGGTCTATAGTGAGAGCTTACGTGACTTACTCAAAGCGTGTAAGGCTAATAAAATACCAACAAAAATTCCTTACGTTCGACTATCTCAAAAACAGTTAAATTTTATTTTTGATGGTGAGCAGGACTATCAGACAAAAAAACAAGGGTGGTATGGTGTTAAGAAATTTTTTGATTGGTTGGAAAGTAATACATACAAAATGCACATCAGAGTTTTTTTATCTAAATTCCGTTCATATGTAAAATGTCCCCAATGTAAGGGGAGTCGCCTAAAAGAAGACTCATTATACTGGAAATGGAATAATTTTACATTACCGGAATTATATAATTTCCCTATTACAAAATTACTTAAAGTAATTAACGATAAAAATAAATTAACAGGCAACCATCAAGCTGATGTAGCTGCTGAATCAATAGTCAATCGACTCGATTATTTAGAAAAAGTCGGGCTCGGATATTTAACGTTAGATCGTCAATCACGAACTTTATCAGGAGGCGAAGTTGAAAGGGTAAACTTAACTGCCTGCCTTGGCACTTCATTGGTCGATACATTATTCGTCCTCGATGAACCGTCAATTGGATTGCATTCTTGTGATATTGAAAAATTACTCGAAATTTTGCGCCGACTGACAGATCAAAATAATACTGTAATTGTTGTTGAGCATGATGAATCAATAATTAGTGCTGCAGATTACATAATTGAGATTGGACCAAAGCCAGGATTGCTAGGAGGAGAAATTGTTTTTAAAGGTAATTATAAACAAATCATAAAGTCAAAACGCTCAATCACCGGCTCATATTTATCAGGTGATAGAAAAATTAATAACCCAATAAATCGTAGATCTATTAATTTCTCAAATTCAGCTAAATCAAAAAAACTAACGAATAAAAATATTAGCCCCTCTCTAATTATATCTAACGCGAATAAACACAATATCTCAAAATTAAATTTATCAATACCACTAAACAGATTCGTCTGCATTAGTGGAGTATCGGGATCTGGAAAATCAACATTACTTAATAACGTTATATATCAGGGCTTTTTATCAAACATTGGAAAAGTCACCGATGCACCAGCAAATTTTGATAGTATTAAATGTACTACTAAGATTGATGAAATCGTTATGGTTGATCAATCGCCGGTGAGCAAAACCCCTCGATCAAATCCTGCCCTTTATATCAATGCCTGGGATGATATTCGTACACTTTTTGCATCTACTAATGACTCAATATCCAGCGGACTGACACCATCACATTTTTCATTTAACAGCGGTGACGGTCGATGTGAAAGCTGTAGAGGTCTCGGATATGAACATGTTGAAATGCAGTTTATGGCGGACGTCTATGTGAAATGTGAGAGCTGCAATGGAAAAAGATTTAAGCCTGAAATCTTAAAAATCAAATGGAAAACAAAATCTATTTTTGACGTTTTGAATCTCACTGTTGATGAGGCGATCCAGTTCTTTACTGATCAACCAAAAATAAAAAAAAGTTTTAAAACCTTAAATGATGTCGGTCTTGGCTACCTCCCATTAGGACAACCCATCAATACTTTATCAGGTGGTGAATCACAACGGGTAAAATTAGTTAAGTACATCTCAAATACTAAAAAAAATAACTGCCACAATTTAATTTTATTAGATGAACCCACCACCGGGCTGCATCGTCATGACATAAAACGTTTAATTATTTTACTACAAAAATTAGTAGAGTTAGGAAATAGCTTAATAATAATTGAACATCAAATGGATATTCTAAAGTCTGCAGACTGGATAATTGAAATGGGACCGGGAGCAGGCGTAAACGGAGGTAAAATTTATTTTCAAGGGACTCCAGAAAATCTTATTAAAACTGATACCATGACAACCCAATATATGGAATTAGCACTAAGTAATTAAAGTTATTAAATATTTTCAAATCAAAGAAAATGAGTTAAATTATAGTAACTACCTACCACAAAGAGATATCAATAGTTCTTACCAATATGTAATATATTAATTAGCCACTACCGAGCAAAGCGACACCTCAACGAGCATAGCTGAGAATAACAATGAAACACGGATTAAACACAGATCAAAGAACTGTAGATGGATCGTCTCACGCCACTATTCAAGACATTTTTAATAAATATAAAAAAATCGATATTCTATATTTATCTAACAAATTAATAAACAAATAGTGTTAAAATGAAAAAATAATTTCGGCAACAATTGATAATTATTAGTTGAAAAATAAATCCGTGTTCAATCCGTGTTTCATCTGTGGCCTAAATACTATTGGAAAAGATTTTGTATCATCTCCTTTCTTATAAAAAGGTAGTTAGTGCCTGAACGAAAAAACAGAACTTTCTACATTCCAGTCACTTAGATAAATAATATTGTTCGAATTTTTCTTTTTTTTTGAAAAATTTACTTGATTTTTTCATAAAATATTGGTGTATTAAAAACATACAAGTC
>JAJFLR010000036.1 GCA_021772565.1 Opitutales bacterium
CCAGAAAACTTCTAGTTTACCAGCAGCAATACCTACATGCACTTCAACTTGATGAGTCTATCTTTACAACTCCGCCATGATTACGGTTATAATAAATAAGAAAAAACGAATAAAAATACTAAGGAATGTGTGTTAAACTATAAATTATTCGTTATTATTATTGGCCATCGACCACCAGCCACCAGCCACCAGCCATCGGCGATTGGCGATCGGCTATTTTCAATTGACTCATAGATAGACATGCACAACTTCATAATTTTATTTTATTTAAAATTATGAGTTTCTTAAATTACCCAGCCCGGAAAAACACTAATTTATTAACCCTTGGATTATTATTAGTATTACCACTGTCAGTCATTGCTGAAACAACATTATTGATTGGTACAAGTTTTACTGGATCCACATTTACTGAATCTAAATTTAGACCGCCTGACTCAATGGGTGGCGTAGGACATAATCACATCGTCGAACTTATAAATGGACGTTATGCTGTTTATGACAAAAGTGGTTCCGAACTATCTGCTAGCACACTAGATACATTTTGGACGAATTCCGGCGCAACTTTAGCTGGAGGATTTTCTTTTGATCCAAGAGTTTATTACGATAATAGTTCAAGCAGATGGTTTGCTACTGCTGTAGACAATGGTGGCAGTGCTAATAATTTACTCGTGGCAGTTAGTAATACTGCAAGTCCACTCGATGGCTGGAGCGGTTTTGCTGTTGATAGTGATACTGACAACAGTCATTGGGCCGATTTTCCAATGCTTGGTATTACCAACGATGCAGTAATAATATCAGCAAACATGATACCAATAGGCAGTGGGGGTGCTCAAACCGGTTTTTTAACTATACCAAAAACAGATCTTACAGCCACGACACCCACTATATCTAACGCAACACTATTTCAAGACATAAATCTTGCTACAACGGGACATTCGCCACAACCGGTTATCGATCAGGATGGTTCCGGCAATGGTAACAGATACATTTTATCGGCATACAATACATCTGCAGGTTCAACAAAAAAAAGTTCTATAGATGGGACAGTTGAGTCTCCAACACTCAACACGACAGATGGTTTTATCAATACACCGGCACAATCTAATCCTGTCGATGCACCCCAACCCGGAACTTCTCAAAACGTCGACAACAGCGATACACGATTTTCTGCAAACGTTATTTTAGAAAATGGAACAATGTGGTCAGTGCAAACTGTCGATAATAACGGAGATGGTAAATCAGAAATTCAATGGCTGCAGATTGATCCGGTAACAGATACTGTATTACAATCAGGATTAATTGAGGATGCAGAATTGAGTTATTATTACCCGGCAATTGCAGTCAATGATAACGGTGAAGTTATTGTAAGTTTCAGTGGCTCTAGTTCGAATCAATTTATCAGTACTTACGCAGTATTGGGAGTAACAGATTTAGGTGTTACAATATTTGGCAATGTAGAACTTTTAAAAGCCGGTTTATCAGAATACGAAATTTTGGACAGTAGCAACCGTAATCGCTGGGGAGATTATAGTGCACTAGTAATAGATCCAGCTGATTCATCCGGAAAAACTTTTTGGACTTTTCAAGAGTATGCAATAGATCAAAACAACTATGGAATTGAGATCACACAATTAACTATTATACCTGAACCGGGTTTCAGCATAGCTATTTTTGGAATTATCAGCATTGTGTTATTAATTTTTAATAGACCAAATAAAATCAGTAAATCTTTGAGTGATACAAAAAATAAAAATTAGTTGCCTACTGCTAACAATATTAATCATTAGTAACAATTTAACTATGGGCAACAACGAGACTGATAATAAAAATTCTGGAGAATCAAGTTTACAAACTGCCACTTTTGCCGGCGGCTGTTTTTGGTGTATGGTTGCTCCATTCGAGCAATTGAAGGGTGTAAAATCTGTTATGTCAGGATACACCGGCGGAGAAAAAGAAAACCCAAAATACGAGGAAGTCGCATCAGGACAAACAAAACATGCTGAAGCTGTAGAAATTATTTACGATCCTGAGATTACAAAGTTTGAAGAGTTACTGGAAATATTTTGGCAGAGCATTGATCCAACCCAAATGAATGGACAATTTGCCGATCAGGGTCGACACTACCGCACATCAATATTTTATCATAACGATAAACAAAAACAAATAGCTGAAAAATCAAAAAAAGATCTAGCCGATTCAGGAAAATTTGATAAACCAATCGTTACCGAGATTGTTGCGGCAACAAAATTTTATAACGCTGAAGAATATCATCAAAAATATTATCAAAAAAATCCGGAACACTATAATCGTTATCGCCACTTATCCGGACGTGGTCCATTTTTAGAAAAAATTTGGGGAAAGAAAAAATGAACAAAGAAGAATTAAAAAATAAATTATCGCCAATTCAATATTCTGTCACTCAGGAAAACGGCACAGAAAAACCGTTTGACAATGAATTCTGGGATAACTCTCAAGAAGGTATTTATGTTGATATCGTTTCCGGCGAAGTGCTTTTTTCATCAATCGATAAATTTAATTCCGGAACCGGCTGGCCTAGTTTTTGCAAACCATTAGCAGCTGAAAATATTGTAGAAAAAAAAGATGGCACACTTTATATGGAAAGAACGGAAGTAAGAAGTCAGAATGGCGATTCCCACCTCGGCCACGTTTTTGAAGATGGCCCGGTGCCGACAGGTTTACGTTATTGTATCAACTCTGCGGCACTGCGATTTATTGCCAAAAATGATTTAGAAAAAGAAGGCTATGCTGAACATAAAAAAATATTTGAGCAAAAGGCGGAATAAAAATTGTCTGTTACTATAAATGTCTGAGCAATCCAGTATAAAATTTAAAGACCGCCTCAAGGGGATGATCTGGGGACAATTTGTTGGAGATGCAGCTACACTCGGTGCGCACTGGTATTATGACTTAAATGAATTAGCAAAAAACTACCCAAATGGAATTGTTGGCTTTGAAACTCCTGTAGATGGTCACTACCACTTTGGTAAAAAGTCCGGTGATTTTACCCACTACGGTGATGCGGCAATTTTATTACTCCAGTCAATTGCTGAATCTGGAAAATTTAGTGCTGAAAATTTTGGCAAACTTTTCATTAAAAATATGTCACCGCCAAAATATAATGGCTACATTGATGGATCGACTAAAGAGACGTTAGAAAATTTCAAAATATTTAACGAGACAGATCCCAATAAAAATTATAGATTTCAAAATGGATCGAAAAGTGATCACCCGGCCACAGCTTCGAGCCTGGCTCCGGTAATTGCTGCACACTACAAAAATGCTAATATTTTAGAGATTGTTGAAGCGGCCACTAAAGTTCGGCAGAATAATAACGTTGCGATTAAATACATGCAGTCTCATGCCAGCATTTTGATTCAGTTATTAAACGGAGATGACTTTAACAGCGCATTTCAAATTTCTAGCACATCAAATCATAAATTTAATTTTGATTCACAGATTAAAAATAGTATTCAATCAGCAGTAGAAAATTTATCGAGTGATATAACAACGACGACAAAAAAGCTCGGCCAATCTTGTCCAATTACTCAAACATTTCCATCGGCAGTTCATAGTTGCCTAAAATCTGGCAACTCATTTGGTGATACAATTCTGGCAATCATCAAAGCCGGTGGTGATAACGCCGGTCGCGCCTCAATGGCCGGAGCCTGGCTGGGAGCTCATTTGGGATTCAGTGCTATTCCTACAGATTGGATTGAGAATATGAACCGAAAAATCGATATAAAAAAATGGGTGAATAAAATAGTAAATGAAGACCTCAATAAATAGATCTAAAATTATATTTATTATATGTGCACTTAGTTTACAAATTGGCTGCCAGCCAAAACTTCAAAGTCTTGATGACTATGAAAAGCTTTATCATAAAGCACATAAATCATATTTCAATGATTATGAAAACGCTGCAAATCCACTAATTCAATTTGATTCCTACTTAATCAAATATGAAAAAAATCCTAATGAATATGATTTTAAAATTACTGTGAATTCTCTATTAATTTTTACTTATGTAAGACTTTTTAATCTAGAAATACATAAAGGAAATTATCAAGTTGCAGCTAATTATTTGTTAAAAGCATATTGTAATGCAAATAGCATAATTAAAATTGAAGCTGCAGGAATTTTTCATTATCGGGATGAAATTAAACATTTCGTAGAACTTTGGAGAACTACTTATTTAAAAAATAACCCCGCAGTTTGGCAGAAACCAGAAGTTGAATATAATGAAATACTTCAGGATTTCTATACAATTTTTTTCAAGAAACAAACATTAGTAGAGTCAGTTATTCGAATCAATAGCTAGACAAAATTAATTAATTATCAATTAGTGAATTACTGTTTATAAAAATTGTTGCAACCAGATATCAGAAATATATCTTAAAGCTATGATAGACCATCAACAACTATATCATTCTATTGAGCCTGCTTGTCAAAAGTATGGAGTTAAGGAGCTAAGTATTTTTGGTTCTCGATCAGAATCAACTTATACAGAAAACAGCGACTATGATTTTGTTGTCGAATTTGATCAGAAATCACAAATGAGAATTTCTGATCGTTTTTTTGGTTTATTATTTTTTCTTGAAGATACACTTCATAAAAAAATTGATTTGTTGCAAATAGAGGCCATTCGAAACCCTTACTTATTGAAGGAAATCGAAAATAAGAAAAAGAAAGTTTTTGAACAATAAGATTCAAAAACTTTTATACGATATTCAACAGGCCGGCCTCGCAATAAAGGAATGCAATGACTCTATTTTAGTTCGATCATAAAGCGGCGCTGAAACGCCGCACTCCAAAGAGGCTGACGCTTCAAAGACTTTCCACGAAGCATAGCTTCTCTGGAGTGCTGGGCTTCGACTGAGCTCAGCCGAATGTCTGCTTCAGCACCGCTTTTTTTATCACGATTCCAGATGCTGCAAATTTATAAAATTATAGTATCTGCCTATTAAAATTTTCGAATTTTTTAATTTTGTACACACTAAACTCAATCTACTATTTTTATAGTTAGACCCTATCGTATTTAAAAGCAATTCGTCTAGTTAAATTGCCAAAAAGCGATTGCTGCACCTTGCGGATCGGCGACGCCTGCGAAACGGCCTTTGCCAGGGATCTCAGTAATTGGCATACATAGATGCGCACCTAATGCTTGCGCTTTTTCTACTGTAACCTCTAGGTCCGCAACAGTGATATAACTGATCCACATTGAAGGCACGTCTTCCTTTGGTGACTTCATCATGCCAGCAACCGGATGGTCACCTTGCATAAACATATTGTAACTATTACCACCACCCATATCCATTGTATCGACAGTCCACCCTAACAAATCTGTATAGAATTTTTTACTGCCCTCGACGTCTTGAGTAACCATCTCACGCCAGCTGAAAGTACCTGGAGTTTGTTCGCAATCTGATTTATTACATTCGTTATTATTTTCGCTCATAATGTGTATTAGTTAATGTTAATTAAGTTTCTTAAATGATATTAAAATTTCAGCCTAATGAAAAATTATGATTCTTTTCATTAGTCGTAAAATTAGTATACTTAATCTTTATAAAGTCTAGTAATTTTATCTTTGTAAATTAATTTTTTCTTGAAGTTATTAATTTCTAATTTGAAATATTCGTGGAAAACAAATGAGCACTTATGCGGTTACGTTAAATGGTAATATACATATTTTAATTATCACGAACGACCTACTTAGATTACAAATATAACGGGCTCTAGTTTCTATTTGTTTGCGACAACTATAAGCTATCAAAAAAAATCCGACACAAAATCCTATCATGCAGCTAACGTAAAAGAGCTTCAGATGTAAGAAAGCTTCATACTATTAGCAATCTTCAATAAATTCTTATCAGCCGTCCACAAAGGAACCTGAGCTAACTTAGATGATGCTAACAAGTGAACATCTACAAAACCAATTCCCTTCCCTGAAAGTTTATTTGACTCCATGAAATATATAAACTCTTCATTCGTTATTACCGGAGTAACAGGAAGTGCTTGAATCAATGAAATAAATTCCTTCCTTTTCTTAATACCCCCACATAACAACTCGCCAATTATGAAAGAATGAGTTGCCACCTCAACATCATTCAACAACTCCTCGAGCATAGAAATTCCAGAGTGCAGGTAGTTAATCCACACTGACGTATCTACCAACACCATTTATCTACGTCTTCTGATCGGTTTTAATGACTTGTCACTTCCTCCAAGCTTAGCGAGCCGCTTACTGCTTGCACTCCGAACTAACGACTCAAGCCCCATTCTAACCAAGGCAGTCTTCTCCTTTACTCCAGTAAGCCTGATGGCCTCTTGCACCAAAACATCATCTATATTCAATGTTGTTTTCATACATATATGTATGTATATTTAATACAGACATGTCAAGTTGTTGTTTTCAGAATAATAATAAAAATTAGAAACCTGCCAGTGTCGTTACTCTTTTAATCAACCTTGTATATTCCTTTTTGTCTTTAACGCAACCAGCCTTTTGCAATCGCTGATTTCGAGAGTGCGATCATTGCAGCACCGATTGTTATTGCCACCAATGGCATCACAATCGCAGGTGCCCCCATCGCACTAATCGCATCGGTTAGGAACCATATGTTCGTCGCCTGCGCCAACACACCAAAAAGGGAAATTAAAAATAATGGAAATGCCAATTTCTTTCTGAGCAGTAACGTTATACTGCCAAGTGTTCCACCAAAAACTTCACAGGCAAAGACGATATTCACCCAGAGCGGAATATTTTGATACAGGTGTTGTTGATTCTCAGGCATCGCCTTGATGGTGTCGTCAGTCATAAACAGTCGCATGAAAAAAGCCGACGTGTCCATCAGATATCACAACAGCGCGACAACAGAAATTACTCTGAACCAAACTGGTAGTGTTGTTTTGTCTAATTTTTCCGTAGTGCCAGTTTCAGGCGAATCTTTGTTCATAGTATGACTTCATATTAAACGTGATTTCACGTTACAACTATAATAGTCAATTCTGCATACGCAATTGGAAATTCCGATCGAAGTTCATAGTGGATTCGAATCGACTAACATTAAACTGTGCTGGCCTCAAGAAATGTTAATGTTTTTTGCGTTTAACCACATTTAGTCTTCCGAATTAATTGTAAAAGGTTACGAAAAAACGAACATCACCAATAATTCGAACTTCATGCGGAATAGTCGGTTCAATGATGCCAGGTTTAAAAGTTGAAAGTTCAATTTCTTCAACTTCAGGTTCTAAAATACGATAAATAAGACTACCACTTAGTATGTTTATTTTGGCCCAAGTGCCAGTAGGTGTTGTATGCTGCTTTAGCAATCCTTGAGGAACTGTTGCTTCTGTGAATTCAGATGTTCTTTTGAATTCTGTCAGTTTATCTGGAAGACTTTTCATATTTATTATCAGCCTAACGATGAAGTGATGCTTGGCATTTATGCCGTTGCATCCACTGATTTTTATCTGGTTTCACTCTCTGGGCTTTTATTCTCTATCTGCTTCATGAATTTTTTTTTCATATTCAATAGAACCAAATAAATAATGACAAATAAAATTAATTCTCCAACCTCAATATATCCATCTACAATATACCAATATCCAAAATATATAAATACTATCGGTCCTGCACAATTTAAAATTTTCAGGGCTCTTTCAATTCTAATAATTTTCTGTTTAGTATAATAACCATCTAATGCATTATCATAACCTTCAAGGACATCTTCCTTTAATGCATTTCTCTTTCTGACGAAGTACAATATTATATTAACCAGAAGAACAAAACCTAAAATGCACCCAACTACATAGTAACCATAAGACTCTTTATACATTATTTGAAAAAATAGAAACAGACATAATCTATCTCGATTGGTTAGCCCTTTCCCTCTCTTGGCGTAGAATTCTTGAGAGCTCAGATTTCCTTTTTGGAAGTTTTCCAATTCGCTTCAAAAGAACGACCACACTCAAAAAAGCCAACAGAGTAGACGGGATATATGCGACTGCGAATGGCTCCAATTCATTTCCGGTGGCGACACGGTAACCAAGAACAATCAGAATAAGCACACTGAACTCAACACCCAGCCAGACCATAGGCACAAGCCAGTAGTACCTGGTTGGCTTGTAGCCCATTCTTTTCGCCTTACTGCCTGCTCGGCTAGCAAGCAGGATAATCATAATAATCTCTATCACTATTTTTGGCTAACGCTAAAAGTAATGACTGTCAACTACTAGAATTTTTCCAAATTTTCGAGGAACTAATCGCATTGTGTTCACTGGCCTGTGCGGCCTTAGATCGGATTAATAGTTTCTTGAAAGATGATGTATTACCGACAAAGCCATCCCACGACAACTTGATAAATCCGCAGCATATTAAGACAGCTATAGCTTGTATTAATAATTTGATTGGTAACCCTATTCTACCCAGATAACTATCTGTATCATCAATATTAAGTAATATCATAGGTATCGCAATCAGCAGGTATATTCAGTAAAGCAAAGAAGACAAGAAAATAGGTTTCAGTAAAATATTTACGATCCGCCGAAGCGTTATTTTCATAGGTGTGGTACCGAACCCCGAGTCTTGGTAAGCGGCTTGTCCGGATTTCCTAAATCGTCTTGTTCTCTCTTTTTGATTATTCAATTCATTAGAGTCTCAAGGCCAAAAAAATCAACAGCATAGTTGTAATTATTGCAAAAACAGTCCGAATTGAGTTCCATAGTGACCAACGCGACTCAAAATGTGTCCTAACTTCTCGGAGATCAGCATCATTCATCACATCAATATTTCGCGCCTGAAGCTGATTATTCAGAGGGATATTGATAGTTGCGGTCGGCAACTGGACTCCAAGTAAATAGAATATCGAAGCGATAATTGCCAGGGCTCGATTCATGCCGTCCAAGTGCCAAATGCCAAGAATGGCTAAAATAATTACTGCGACTGCTGAACCTAGCCAAACGAAGATAAAAATTGGTTGATTGTTCTGGATCACCCGATCCATTACCTTAAACACCTGTAGATAATCGTGGTCATTCAGAACCTTAATCCCAGGCATGACAACAATGGCGAAAGCAAAAACAAACCCCGCAACCAAGGAACACAATAAGGTTGATGCTACAATTACGATTCGAACTAATTCCATATTTGATTCTTGTTAAGTTTGTGTATTGCCCAACATTGAGCTATCCTGCCTGGTTTTAAATGACATGAGTTCCTATAAACCTAGATAGGATATGTGCTTTCTTTAGTATTCCAGTTTTTAAGTTTTGCATAGACTCTATATGGATTCTGTAACTCAGAAGATATAGAATATTTCTTTTCAACTGTTTCAACTATAATGGACGCTAGCACAATATCAATTGATATAATCTGATCTCGTTCAATGCTAAATTTACTGCCTATCACATCTCTATAGTTCATATTATCTCCATTGAATTTAACCTTTCGGAGAAATGGCGATAGTATTCCACACATCCCCATTACGCCAATCCAGAGAAACATTAATACTGGCAGCATAGTATTGATCACATCTTTTGTTTCTATATAGAACCAAATGCACATCATTAGATAAGGTACAAATATACAAACGCCTCCAATAAATGAAATATAATCCCCCTTCTCTATAAAATCTTTATCGCCTATTTGACTGTATAATTTTTCCCTTTCCATAGCCTTTCTTTTAAATCTCTCACCATACGATTTCAAAAACTTATTTACAGCCAAAGTCGTAATGCCAGTAGTAAGTGCAGCAGATAGTGAAGCGATATAAATTTTATCCATATTTTTAATCGGGCATTATAGTTGTGTGAAATTGCAAAATACTGAGGTTGTCTCCATAATTTGTAGATTAACCAGCATTTACCGGTTTGCGTATATGTTCAATATCAAATATAAACAATGGAGATAAACTCATGAGAATAAAAAATATCTATTTCGGACTCCATGTCCATAAATTATAATGCAGAATAAACCGCACATGTTGCTTCCTGTCTTTTCCTTGAATGCACTTCACCACAACAACGTTAATTTAATGAGTTATTCGTACAATCTTATTATTACACAGTTTTTGCTTTTGTTAGCTCATGGGAGTAGCTCCAGAACTCCCTTTGCTGAATGCCAGATTCTGACCACATACAATAACTGTTCTGCCTGATCAATTTCATAAACTAATCGATAAGTTGAAAGAATTACTTCTCTCAAGTTTTCCTCTTTTTCTTCAGGGACAATTCTTCCAGTAAGTGGGAAATTTGCAATAGCTTCTATTCTATTAATTACTAAATTCCCAAAATGCAGTGCTGCATGCGAGTCGTCTATAGCAATGTATTGAACAAGCTCTTTAAGATCAAGATTTGCCGTCTCCGTCCAAACTATGTCGTAAGCCATTTTCCAAGATTCTCTTTAACATCTTGATGAGCCACAACCTTACCAGCTTTAATATCCTCGCGCCCTCTCTCAATTGCAGCTAAAAACCGAATTCTGTCTTCAATTTCTTCCCAAGATGTTGTTTCGGGAAGATCTTGAATGGTTGATAATGCTAATTCTTTAGTAGACATATTTTCACTCTAGGTAATGACCCAAATGATGCAAGGATTCTTTTTAGCCAACGTCGAAGTGTACTAGCCGGATTGAGTCATTAGAGATACCGTCATCCTTGCAGTATTCTGTGGCGTTACTCGGCGTAGCACTACTGTTTTGTTAAAAAATTTTATTGTTATTTTCGCAAAGCTCAATAAGGTGTCGATACGCTCGGTTGTGAAATGTCTTTATTTATTCATCTGACTTAGTTTTTCAATTCTTAATTCTTTCTAATATTTTATGATCTAAGGATTAATTCCTCGCGTAGAGTCTCAGAAATCGCAGCTATTTTTAATTTATCTTTACCGATGTTCTGAGCGAGTTCAAGCTGTAGCCCTTTATTTGAGCAGGTTGAAGCGATTTTTGGATTTCAAATGTATGGCTTCAACCTATTATCGACTCCAGTTCAAACACGTTTTCCTAAGTTTTTTTATACAATTTTACTGATTTAATCCAATACACAAGGTATTGTTAGTGAACAACATGGGGCATATGAATGTTTTTTACAATTTTTTTACCTGTACTTTTCGTTAGGATTTGTTCATAAAGT
>JAJFLR010000037.1 GCA_021772565.1 Opitutales bacterium
TGGGCTTCGGCCGTGAGCTCAGCCGAACGGACAGTCGTCCCTACCCAATCTACTAAAATCGAATTGTTATTGGATCTGCCAAATTAATTTAAAAAAAGAATTTTCCGTTATTTCGGAAATTTCTAATGGCAGATGCTATAATATAGGGCTCAAGATGCCAAGACAAAGACTCAACTATGAGTTACAATAAGATCAAAAAACAAATTTTGAACTCCATTCAATAATACATCATAATTTATACAAATATTACTGACATATTATATTGACGTTCACGTTGTTTTTGGCATAAATTTTTTAATTGTTTTCACAAAAACAAAAAATTATTCAAATAAAATCAGTAAAACAAATGAAAAATAATAGTAAAAATAAATCAAACAACCCATCCGAATTAATCAGCAAACTTAAAAAATATGCTCTTGGATCACAAGGTCTTATAGTCGCATCGGGCTTAGCAGGTATCACCACAAATAGTTCAGCTGTTGTCACTGCGATTACTGCACCTACTCTACTAACTACGACACTTACATTTACATCAACAGCTAACTATAACTATAATATTGCTTTATCCACAGACCCTAATGATTCACTATTTTTTGCATCGAGTACTAATTTTGGCGTTTATGCTGTCGGTGCTGGAGGTGCCCAAATAATCCGTGAAGTTGCTTTAAATACTACATCCTATCTTGGAGATAGTGAAACTGTTGATAATACCGGTAATTTTTCTACTGGTTACGTTTTTTGGACAACAAATACTACAGGAAATCGTGATGAATGGACAACTGACAGAACAGCAGGCGTTATTGGTTTCAAAACCGGTGACAATCAATATGGCTTCGTCAATGTGAATTGGATTGCCTCAACAAAAACTTTAACATTCACCGGGGGTTCTATTGAAACTACAGCTAATACTGCAATTACTTATAATGCAGCAGTCCCTGAACCATCAGAATACGCTGTTGCGCTTGGACTAGGAGCACTCGGTCTGGTAGCATATCGCCGTAAAATGGGTGACAAGGCTCGGGCTAGAAGTTAGATAACAAAAAATTAATAATTTATATATTAAACCTCGGTTTTTCGACCGAGGTTTTTTTGTAAAATGAGTTAATATTTATATGGCTCGAATCTTGTTTAATACCCTATTTTGAGACTAAGTAGCTAAAGGCACAGAGAAAAATGAAATCTTTGCGCTCTTTGCGTGTTTGGCGGTTAAGAAAATTAGACCACGAATTGCTTCAGTGCGAAATATCAGAAATTCTCAAAACAAAACCCTTGACCCTAGACTATACTCCAAGGTTAATAATATCTCAAAATTTGAAAATTATGGATACCATAACTATAGGAAAATTGGCTAAATCCTGCAAAGTGAAGATAGATACAGTCAGGTATTATGAGAAATCCGGATTAATAAATCCGATGGTTCGAACTGAAGCAGGATACCGAATTTACAACACTTCTGCAATCGACCGACTGCGCTTTATTAGAAAAGCCAAGAATTTGGGATTCAAATTGGAGGAGATCAAAGACTTACTTGAGTTGAGTGAAATGCCCGAAGCCGATTGTTCCGATATTAGAGAACGCGCTAAAGATAAAATTGATGAGATCGAACTGCGTATAGCAGACTTAAATAAAATGAAAACAAGTTTAGAAGAACTGGTCAAATTCTGTCCCGGTGAGGGAAAAAAACTGAGTGAGTGCAATATATTGAAACATTTTTACGAATATTAACTATGAAAATTATAAAATTCATATCCACATTATTGACTATTTATTTGCTCAGTAATTTCTGTTATGCGGATACCTCAGATAAACAAAGCGCTCCTAAATCAATTTTCATAAAATTAGATTCCGGTAAGGAGATTACAATAAAGCAAAATGAGGTTGTAGTTGAAGTACCGGGGATTGTTTGTTCCTTCTGTTCATTTGGTCTGCAGAAAAATTTATCGAAACTAAAATATGTCGATCGTTCAAAATATAAAGAAGGTATTTATGTTGATATAGAAAATCAATTAGTAACGATTGCAGTTAAGCCGAATGAAAAAGTAGAAATAGCTTTGGCGAATGAGTCAATAAAGTCAGGTGGTTATGACGCAGGCAAAGCATATCAACTTGATGAAGGTGGACAACTGATTACTAATTATTCCAGTCCTGTAAAATCAGAATCAAAAAATTAAAATGAAGGACCGTCTCGAAATTTCACATCTCTTATTAACAAAAAAACATTGTCATTGCGAGTCCCGATGTTAAATCGGGATGTGGCAATCTATGTAGAATAAAGAAAAGTCATGGATCGCCACGTCATTTTATTCCTCGCGATGACAAAAAATATAAATTATGAAATGAACTGGTTCATTAATATTATTATCATTTTAATTCTTTCATCTAATTTGTATGCGCACCAGCCAGTTATGGATATGGCTCCGCGCTGGACAGACGGCTATGGAGTTCAGATCAGGTATGAGAAATTTGGCTCCAGGAAACTTTTATCAGGGGATTCTGAAGTCCAAAATCCACTTGGCCTGGAAAGGTATGTCGATAAATTTTGGCTATCACATTTTGCATAATGACAAAAAAAATTCGGGCGCCTTCGCATTGTGGGATATAACAGCCAGACACAATGATAATCCAAACTTGGTTAATTTAACGACTGCAACTGGAGGTAAAAGAATTCACACTGGCCCGATTTTGGTTTTTTATAAAAAAAATATAATGTTACGGACAGAGTATAAATTTCCTTTGTATGAAGATGTCAGTGGAATTTCTAATTCAAGAGGAAATGAGTTGAATATTGGTATTGGTTTTGCTTTTTGAAAAAATTTATTCGAAGACGTAGCAATTATATGGAACAGTGGTAAGACTACGACGAGTGCAGTCGAGACGCGGAAGTCCAAAATATTTTTATTGTGATATTTAACCTTGTAGGGCTCGAGCTAGTATCGATGCCTTTGGCCATTATCACAGCACCCGACAGGCACTCCGACAAGCGGTGGCCCTACATTTTAGAAGATGATATTTATGTACTTACAGAGTCGCTATATTTTTTCTTTAAAATTTCTAAATAGTCCTTTATACGTCTAGATTATATTTATGAACACACAAAATGGATTAGTCGAAACGTTGTCTGTAAAGTTACATCGCATGATGTGCACACAGGCAAATCGTGATTATTTGGGAAGTATTACCATCGACCAAAATTGGCTCGATGCAGCCGGACTTTTTGAGGGCATTAAAGTCGATGTAGCTAATATTACCAATGGCGAACGACTCTCAACATATTGTATTAATGGCGAACGTGGCTCGGGTGTTGTTTGCTTAAATGGCGCTGCTGCCCATAAATTCAACCCGGGTGATCTTATTATTGTCATTGCTTATATAGCACTTCCAATAGCTGAGGCAAAAACTTACAAACCGAGAATACTATTGTTCAATAATTTATCAGAGGATCAATATACCTATGATAAGGAATTAGACGCAATTCTTTACAATAAAGGTATTTTACCCTCTTATAAAATATTGGAAAAAGAAAAACATGGCTACGCAGATTTTGAATTAACTGTATAGTAAGTATTTTTGAAATTTGCATATTTAGACAAAATTAAACTGACTGCTTGTATGCAATCTGAAGATCAAGAGTTATCATCGTTAGAAAAAAATATCGATTATAAATTTAAACAACACGATCTCTTGGTCGAAGCATTGTCACATCCATCAATTTTCAATCAGCAATCTCAAAACCCAAAACATTACCAACGTCTGGAATTTTTGGGCGACGCATTGCTATCATTAATTTTAGCAGAAAAATTGTACGAAGCTTTACCTGATAAACGCGAAGGTACACTCAGTCGTCATCGTTCAGCATTGGCTGAAGGTAGCTATTTGGCAAATTTGGCTCGAGAATTAAAAATAAACGACTACATTCGCATGAGTACAAATGAAATTCGCAATGGTGGCAGAAACCGTGACTCTATTCTCGAAGATGTATTTGAAGCAATCATCGGCGCAATATACTTGGATAGTAACTGGGATACTACGCGGGCAATTGTCCTAAAGTGGTACGGAGATATTGAAAGTCAGTTCAACGATATCACAAACAATCATAATCCTAAAGGTCAATTGCAGGAACTTGTTCAACCGATATTGGGTAATGATGTAATTTCATATGAAGTGGAAGAGGAACTGGGGCCTGATCATAATAAACAGTTTGTAGTTAACGTCATTGTTTCGGGAGATAAAATTGGCAGTGGTTTAGGTAATTCAAAAAAAGAAGCCGAGGAAGTTGCGGCACAAGAAGCATTGAAAAAAGTTAAGTCTGAGGAAATTTCTTTTAAGAGAACTTGATACTCAATAATTTTATCTTCTCATAATCCCAATGACAAATAATCTAAAACTACAAAACGGTGAAGATCTCCTAAAAGGTGTTTTAGAAAAAATAATATTTTATAACGAAGAAAATCATTATTGTATCGGTGAATTTAAAAGTGAAAATAATCCGGAATCTATTACTATAACCGGCAATATACCCGGAGTTCAATGCGGAGAGACATTGCAACTGGCAGGGATTTGGGGACGTCATCCACAACATGGCGAGCAATTTAAATTTCGCGACTATCGCTCTACCCTACCCGCATCTGTTTATGGCATAAGAAAATATTTAGGCAGTGGTCTAGTTCCGGGAATTGGCAAAATTTATGCCAATAAAATTGTTGATTATTTTGGTAAAGAAACTCTGCAAGTTATTTCAAGTGACTCTGGACGTTTAAGTGAAATTCAGGGTATTGGCAAACAGCGTGCGCAATCAATTAAGAAAGCCTGGGAAGAACAACAAAATGTTCGAGACGTTATGATGTTTTTGCAAACTTACGGTGTATCGACAAATCAGTGTCTAAGAATTGTTAAAACTTATGGTAATAATGCAAAAGAAATTTTGCAAACACACCCGTATAAAATTGCCCGAGAAATTAAAGGCATTGGCTTTAAAACTGCCGATCAAATTGCTATCAATATCGGTTTTGCAAATAATAGTCCTGAAAGAATTGATGCCGGAATATTATACAGCCTGGAAACTTTAGAAGAGGAAGGACATTCCGGCTATCCAATTGTTAAATTTAAAAGTTATGCAACTGAGCTTTTAAATTCTGACATAACTATCATTTCTGATCGATTAAATATATTGATCGATGATAAAAATATAAAATTAAGAAACTCAGATTTTCTACAATTACCCGCATCAGAATATGCCGAAAATAAAATTTCCCAAGGTATTCTAAATTTACTTCAACAAAAATCATCATTACCGGATATAAAAATTACTGCAGCCATTGATTGGGCGCAAAAGAGAAATAGCAATACGTTCGCCGAGAAACAGGCATCGGCAATTGAATCATGTTTAACCAATAAAATCTCAATCATTACCGGTGGTCCGGGGACCGGGAAAACAACAATATTAAAAGCCGTTGTCGATATTCTGAATGCAAAAAAAGCAAAAATAGTTTTAGCATCACCGACTGGTAGAGCTGCGAAAAGATTATCAGATGCCACAGGACATCCTGCGCAAACTATTCATCGACTTCTTAAATATGATCCGATTGTTGGAAAATTTACCGTCAATGAAACCAATCCTTTTAAATGTAATATGATAATTATTGATGAAGCCAGTATGCTCGATATCAAACTTGCTGCTGCACTTTTACGAGCTATTCCAAACTCGGCACATCTCACTTTGGTGGGTGATATAAATCAACTACCATCCGTCGGACCAGGCAATGTGCTAAAAGATATTATTGAATCAAAAAAAGTCAAAGTAATAGAACTAATAAAAATATTTCGTCAGGAAAATGAAAGTTCAATTATTTCCGCTGCTTATTCAGTCTTATCAGGAAATACTAAACAACCCACGACAATTTCAAATATCAGCGATATCGACCGAAATAATGATTTTCACTTTATAGCAAAAACTACTCCTGAGGAATGTCTGATCACAATAGTTGAACTATGCCAAAATTATATTCCCAAAAATTTTAGTATCGATCCGATATTGGACTTACAAATAATTTCACCGATGCATAAAGGTGTTGCCGGAATTTCAAATATTAATCGAGAATTGCAGTCCGCATCTAATCTGGAAAAATCCGGTATTTTAATGGGAACAAACAATTTCAAAAAAAATGATAAAGTTATACAAACCAGAAATAATTATAACAAAAATGTTTTTAATGGAGACTTGGGAAAAATATCAAAACTGGATAGAGAAAACAAATCCCTTTCAGTTGAATTTGAAAATGATACTGTCGATTATGAACGCATCGACATAACAGACTTGCAACTTGCTTATGCTATCTCAGTTCACAAATCTCAAGGCAGTGAATTTCAAATAATTATAATCGCGTTACTCAAACAACATTACATGATGCTTCAGCAAAACCTACTCTATACAGCCATTACCAGAGGGAGCAAACAAGTATTCATTGTCGGCGATCCGGCAGCTTATTACATGGCAGTCAAAAATAAAGTGAGCTCGAATCGCTATACAAGTTTAAGAGAATTATTGAGTTAGATTTTTAAGGAGTTTCGGCAACTTTAATTCGAATGAAAGCACTGCGATCTACTGAAGCTGCTTGTGTCAATGTGACTTTGATTTGTTGCGTTGATGACCCGACAGAAGTTGTTTCCACGCTATCAATTAATGGACTATTAGCAGTCCATGAAGCAAAGTCAGAAGATGCTTCGATCGTATAGGTGATGTCGCTAATACTGTCTGGTCTGGTAAAAATATAAACTACTCGGTCATTTTCTTTTTTAACCTCCGGCATAAGATGTCTGTCTGCAAAGTTGGGATTAAGTCCAAGAGCATACTCAATCAAGTTAACAATACCATCGCGATCTGCGTCAGCAAGAAGCCCACTTATGAGTGGGTTGCCAAGACTATTGGGAAAGTGAGTAGTTCGCCAGTCATCGATTAGCAATCCCGCCGCAACACTAAAATTATCTGAAAGCAGCGGGAATATACCTAACGGTAAAGCCTGTGTTCCGACATTTAGGGAAAAATTAGCTCTGACCTTTCCAACTGATTCAATTTCGGTAGCAAAGTTCAGTGCGGTTGCCGGGCTCTGTGAACTGGAGTAAGTGACAACCCATTTTTGTACTGTATCGGCGTCTATTCTATGGCTGTCCAATGTCAAAGTAACAGCCCCATTGTCATTATCGTACTGCGAAGAATCACTTATTAGAATATCCGATTTACTGATGGCACCATCCTCATTGGTGTCCCAGTATAGTTTCACATCATCGATTGCCGTGTTGTCGGAAAGTGTACCGGATGCATTAAAAATAACGGAGCTGATGTAAACTGAGTCACCGGTCGCTTGAGCACTCAAAAAGTGTACCGGTAAATTACTTCCGATAGTCGTCACCGTTTGATTTGTTGGATTACTGCCATTCGTTCGAGTAAGTGTGAAACTTCGCTGGTTTACAGCATCATTGCCGAATTCGGATGTCGAGCCGTTAGTGGCATGCGTGGCGGTCATTGTGATGTTGTCGAGGAGTGCTGGCGGCAGGCTAGTTATTATCCATGTACCACCCGGCTTAACCAATGTTTCACCAAGAAAAATTTCTCCCTGATTGCCCGAATCGTTAAAAACTTGAATAATACTACCGGCGGGTACTACCGCTATATCTGTAATTACTCCCGTTATTGTTGAATCAGTCAGGGTAGCCATAATGGGGGGTGGAATACTATTATTTGAGTTGTTAAGAAAGATGCCTTTGCCGACATTGGAATAAATACTGTTATGTAAAATTGAATTACCGGTAGCACCGACACCTTCAATATGCACACCATCCTGACCGTTGAAGGCAATAATATTAGGTCCCGGTATATTTAAAAAGGCCGGTCTCGCTGGACGTCCGCCGATTCGATTTAACGTGGTATTGCCATGAAGAAAAATTCCGTGCTGTCCATTTGCCGAAGCAGTTCCAAGATTGTCAATACCGATACGATTGCCACGAACATTATTGGCACTGCCCGCATGTATTCGTATACCATTGCTCGTATTGCCAATAATAATATTTGCTGTTGCTGGCTTGGTTCCAATAGAATTTAGTACTGTATTGAGCAAAACGATGCCATCAGGTTTATTGCGGTCAATTAAATTGCCGATGACTTCATTGCTAGTACCACCGGTTATGATGATTCCTCCTGAATCAACAGCGTTATTGATATTGCCACAGCCTTTGATTTCATTGTGCTCATCGGTGTTTTCGCTGCCGATAACAGAGCCTGTACTCTCTTTCAAAACGATACCGGCCAGGGTAAGCGCCGCACTTGAAAAAGTTAAACCGACCTTGTTACCGCGAATCGTTACATTGTCAACAGCATCGACATAAATGCCTATCGGCCCGGTAGCTATCAAGTTGCTCAGAAGTATGGATTCGCCGATAACATTGCCACCGGAAGTGCCGGTCACTGCAATGCCAACACCGGTGGCAGGCAAAAATGCAACATTAGTCGGTGCCGCAATAGTGGACTTGCTGCCGAATCCGGTGATCGAATTATTTTCATAACGATTGCGTTTGGCTTTACTGGCAATGATGTTGTCAGTGATTAATATCCCGGCACGATTGGCGTTTAAGATACTGTTGGCGTGAGCCGATGTCGGTCCACCTATAACGTTACAGGAGGCGCCGTTTCTGACTATAATACCGATATCATTTTCTCCGGGTGAGGAAGAATCGCTGGTACCAATTTCGTTATGCTCAATAGTGTTTGCGTCAAACAGTATTCCATCCTGATCGACGTCGCCACCACAATTGTCGAGAATTATTCCGGCAGTACTACACTGGTTAATTTCATTTTCATAACGAAATTCGCTGAATGGATCGGTGCTTAATCTGATCTCACGTCCCAGAGCTCCTATGGTATTGCCTTGAGGGCCATTCAGTATGTGGATACCGACAGCGTTAGACGCAGTGTCTCCGATGCCGCTAAAATCAAACTTCAAGCCGATTTCGCAACCAAATACTACGTTTGAATCAGTGCCGTCACCTTCAATCATCACTGCGGCTTGCGGACTGGCAAATATACTGGTCAGAAAATCGTATTCAGCATGCCCTATGATATTGGACTTGGCACCACCGCGAATGTGTATGCCATGAATACCATTGCCAGTGTAAAGAAATCGTCTGTTAGAAAAATATTCCTGTGCAGGAAAACTGCTGCCAATAGAGGCGGTGCGAACAATATTACTATCGCTGCCTATACCTTCAATTAATATGCCGCTACCGTTATTATTTACCAGACTATGTTGGTGAGAAAATTGTCGGGCAAAGGAGAGCTTGTCGTTAGTTACATCATAAGTCTTCCAAGTATGAACAGCGCCAATAATATTATTCGCAGCACCATTCATCAAGTGAATGCCATTACCGGTGTTGGGCAGGAGGACAGGTGCACTGCTGGTATTGGTAAAATAATCGTAGCCGGTCCAAATCGAATCGACCACATTGTGCAAACAGCCATCAAGCAAAACTCCATCGCCACTGTTGCCGGCAGAGTTTATTAATTGTAGCCGGTTATTCGAAGCACCGGGGCCAATGGTGACGCCGGGTCCGTTATTCGAGTAAACTTTGAGCAGCTTGGGATTAACGAAAATTGATCTGCCATAAAGCTTGCCGACAATATTGGAGTCCGTGTTGACACCGGTAATTGCGATGCCACCTTTGGAGTTACCCTTAACCAAACCGGGAGCCACTGTGTTGAAAGATGCACCGGATTCGATGAGAACGCCATAGCCATTGACCGCATCTTCACTGGAACCGGTTGCCAGCATAATTTCGCCACTAGAGGATGTCGGCGTATAAACTGTATTAAACTTTACCCCTGTTCCCGACAGGCGCAATCCGTCCAGTCCGGGTTTTGTAATAGTCAGATTTGGTAGAGCATTGACAAATGCGATACTTTCGAAAAATACACCATGTCCCGCAGCTTGATCAACACTGATAAAATCCAAAAGATTGAAATGAGGGCCACCGGTAAGGTGGAGTCCATGTAGTCCCGGTTTTGATATATTTATTAACCCAACTCTATTATTAGTACTGTTACCTTCGAGATGAACACCACTGCCTCCGCCGTTCGAAATAGTAACGTTGCTAACATTATTGAAACTACCATTTTTAATAAATATACTATGCCCGGGGATGTTGGCAAAGTTGACATTTTCCCACGTGATTCCAGAAACCCCATCCAAATTTAAACCATGAGTTCCCGCTGGCAATGATGTGCCATCGAGCGTTACAAAAGTCGATATACCTCCGCTAGTAATAACTGAATCACCGGGCCCCAGCTTAGGTAGAGCTGTAGTCAAAGTAACAGTCTTGCCATTAAAAAAACTGGTGAAAATTATGCTATCCTTTGAAAGAGGGCCACCGTTACTTGTTTCATCACCAATAACAAAGTCAGTCTCTCGAAATATTGTATTATCATCACCGTCCACATGCTGTTCTATTGGCCGTCCCAGACTGCCATTGGCAATAAGAAATGCTTCGAGTACACTGATAGCACCATCAGGAGTATTGCTCATATCATTTTTAGTAACAGAAATGGTGAGGCCGTTAGTCAGCATGGAATCGTCGAAGGTTTGTTTCTCGATAATAAAGTTAAGGGTCTGACTTTCGTTACCACCAAGGCCAATTTTAATCGTATGGCTGCCGACTGCTAAATCACCCGGAATCTGTATTACTAAACGGGTATCAGTTACGCTCAAAGTACGGGTGTGACTTTGGCCATCAATAACGACTGAATATTGTCGCGCTCGACTACTGTCAAAATTCTGACCAATAATTGACAGCACACCACCGGCTTGTATGTTTTTCGGCTCAACTGTTTGGATACTCGGTGGTCCCTGAAAGACAAATTCGCCCGGCTTGCCTAAGCCACTTGAGTTTCCAGATAATGTACCCTTATCGATACAAATATATGTGGGATTAATGTTAGCATTGGTAAACACAGTTTCCCAACCTGCGGGGACTTTAATGACCATACTGTTTCTGCGGCTTTTTAGTACCTCTGCTTTAATACTGGCAGTGATCGGTGCGTTATCCGGATCTGAACTGCTTTGTTGGAACTGGCAAATACGAACATTCAGATCACTCGGTTCTCCAAATGGAAAATTATGCCCTTGGATCGTTATGAGATCTCCGGTAATACCCTTGTTCGGTGAAACCGCAGTAATAACCGGGTCAAACGGGTCGCCAATCACCACTATGGATCGTTCCACCGCCAAGGCCAAAGGCAAAGTCAGGCCTGCACTACGCTCAGCGATTTGTCCTACCGCACTGACTTTTCCGGTGACGTCAAATACTTTGACTATAGTTTTAAATACTCCCTTACCAAAACGAGTCACCGTGACTTCTACTCCTTCTTGTGTTCCTATCGAAATAGCCGCTTTTAAAATAGCGGTTAGTGAAGTATGAAGAAGGTCGTAAATTGCTCTTTTGGAAATTGAATCGCCACTAACTTCGTAAACCTGAATCGCTTTGCCAACATCTATGAATATGCTGAAAATCAATTCCGAGAGAGCTTTGTGTGGAATGAAATCCTCGGCATCGATAGAAATGGATGCAGCGTCCAGTGCTGCAATTATTATATTGGCACCGAGAGCAAACGACCATTTTTTATTGATATCTATGGTATTGAGCAAGGTCCTTTGATGGTTAGTTGATGTTAGCGGGGAGGAGGTTCCATACCAAATATTGCCACTATAAGCTTGAACGATATAAACGCCTGGATCGTCCTTACGAAACTGCCTCTCAAAAGACGAGGTTGATTGGTTAAAAAATATGTCGCTGACAGCACTTGCTAAACTTTCCAGAAGGTCGAGTTTTGCAGCATCGAGATTGGCACGAATAAATCCCGTACTCACCGGATTAAAACTCTGTAAGTTGAGCTCATCAATGTGATCTAATTCATTTATCGATTTAAAGCCCTCTGAAAACTGCGACGCTCTCAACTCAAAGATTTCGACTACCCAGTCCAAAGGATTCGATTTGTCTTCGATTGTCCTCAATTTATAAAGGAATTTTTCGGAATTCATTACACTCATTGAGCTATGCAGACGAACATTTGTTGCCGGTATGGATTTGGAGAAATCGGGATTAATTTCCCTGATATATGATCCTGACGGGGTAATTGGGATCGTTCCGGTAGTAGCAGATGCCGTCGCTAATGCTACCTGCGCCTCTGATGATTGTGGCGGAGGAATATTACCCATCGCAACGATCAGGTTTTGCAAAGCTGTAGTGACTTCGCCGTCGTTTATATAATCTCGATTCGAGGTAACAATTGTTTCTATCAGCCCCTGCAAAACTCCAATCTCGGAGGCAGACTCAATTTCGCTCAACAGGTGTTCAGCACGCGCATCATCTTTGGTGCTGATCAACGGACTCATAAAAGCCAGAGCCTTGGCGGTCGAACTTGCATCGATGGTTACTTGAGTATCCTTTGAAGTGACAACGGCCAGAAAGACAGGGTCGGATTCATTGCGAAAAGCCCAGACGATACTGGGACGGTCAAGGGCAACGGTTGTCGTGAAACTACTATCAGTTTCGCTAACAGTGCCAAAGACCCCACTTGACCCTACTTCATAACCACTTTTATTAAAACCTGTCGGTGTTGTAAGTATACCACTTAATACTCGTTTGACTTCAAACGGCAAACCGGTTGGCAGAGATTCTGCATTTTCGGTAATTACGATTTCTCCCGAAGTGCTACCGACTGCAATAGTAAATTTTATTGAGCCTTCATTTGTCGCTGTTACAACAGCAGGAGTACCGTCGACTGTTACTGTGTAAGTATTAGTCGGCACGATTCCATCACCAGACAATACTACCTCAGATCCTATTGGGCCACTTGTAGGATTCAGATCAGTAAAAACAATAGCTGCGTTCAGTCCGACACCGGTACAAAAAAGGGTAAAAAATAAACATGTGTTACGCAGAATATTTAACAAACAATTTTTAGCTGCGTAAATAGGTCTACGTGCCTTTTTATAATTCATCGTTGGCTTTATTAAGCCTGAGTAAAATTTATTTATCTGAAACTTACTACAGTTGTGGATAATCGGACTAGGGATCAAATTCTCAGACATAAAACATGGGGTAACATAATTTTTAAATTTTGTAGCACAATAATATAACAATTATTATTTATGGCAAACAGATTATTGTAATTAATTGCCAGATTAATAACGTGTAGTTTGAATAGAGAAAATATTGTTCTCTGTGTTACACTGTTAATTTAACTTTACTAAATTCAAACTATATTTGGCTAGTTTGTCAGTTATTATATACTTCAACTTTGCATCGTCAAAGTCTATATATAATATTCGAATCGTTATACAAGTTTGAAAGAATTGTTGAGGTAAGAAAATCAAGTTCAAATATTTATTATTGAATCTTTGTTTCTAATGATAACAAATATCATCAGTCATTAAATAAGCTTTCAATATCAATATAAATGTGAATAAATTTAACAATGGGATTAATTTTTGAATGGGATGATAACAAAGCTAAATCTAACTTATCTAAACACGAAGTAAGTTTTGAAGAAGCCACCACAATTTATAGTGATCCACTTTCATTAACTATTTCTGATCCACAACATTCAATAAATGAGAAACGATATATCATTATAGGTAGAAGTATAAATGATAATATTTTGGTTGTTATTTTCACAGAAAGAGGCGACAATATTCGAATAATAAGTAGTAGAAAGGCTAATAAAAGAGAGCGAAAGCAATATGAAGAATAAAGAAGAAAATCTTGATGAATATGATTTTTCCAATGGGGAAAAAGGTAAATACGTTACTCGATATAATGAAGGTAGTAATGTTGTTGTTCTTGATCCTGATGTTGCAAAAGTCTTTAATAATGGCGAGTTCGTAAACTCATCATTACGTGCGCTAGCACAAGTATTAGAGCACTCAAAAGAAAAAGATTAATTTTAAAGCCTTAGCTTATAATTCATTATATCTAATCATTCGGCTACTATTTGAATCCCAGACATGCAGCTGAAGACAACGAAAAATATCCATAGGGTTAAGTGAGGTAGTCTTTGGAACTTGCAGTTCCGGTATCTTCTTCATCACTTCAGGAAGACGATAAAACGGTATTCTTGAATTTAAATGATGAATGTGGTGATAGCCAATATTCGCTGTAAACCAATGCATGACTCTGGGCATTTTTATAAAACTGGATGACTGCAGTGCTGCACCATGATATGTCCATCCTGCATTATGAATATGTATGACTTCCGGAAAGTTATGTTGCGCATAAAATAAGTATGAACCAATACCAGATGCAATAAATATTGGCATGATATGTGTAAACATCATCGCAGACCAGCCCCCTAAATAGAACAATAATATTGCAACGCTAATATGTACAATAATCGCAAGTAATGAATCGTAATGTTTTTTAGGGTTATTTAGAAAAGGAAAAACACACATCCCAAGAACAAAAACAAAAATATATCCAAAAAATATAAGTAGCGGATGACGAAAAACATAATATTTAAAGCGATCAAATTTTGAACAATTAAAATACTGTTCTTTTGTCATGATTGGGAAAGATCCAATATTTGCAGTCCGTAGTTTTGAATTATGATTATGATGATAATTGTGAGAACTTTTCCAAACTCGGCTTGGACTGAGCGCATAGATACCAAACAGTGTCATTAGAACATCAGCTAATTTAGAGTCAGGCAAAATAGCATTATGTTGATGATCATGGTAAATAACAAAAAATCGCAATAGTAGTAAGGCTGCAAGAATACTAAAAAAAGGTTTCAAAATTAATGGAAGAATTAGTGTACCAGCTAATGCAATTATCAGCAGCCCTCCCGTAGAAAGAACACACCACCAACTCCTCGCTTTAAAGTCGTTAGCAAATTCTTTAGTGGCCAATATTAGATCTTTACCTTCTCTCACAATTTTAGGGTTATAGCTTTTACAGATAAGAATTATTTATTTCTAGATTGTCATTAAATTAATACAATTTACGAAATAAAATAAAACGGAACTAGCATATTGTCTCACTAAGTGCAACGAATATTTGCAGCTATAGCGATTACTATAAATAATTTCGTTTATACCAAAAAATAATCATGGATCGCCGCGTCGCTCTGCTCCTCGCGATGACAAATAATAGAAGATGTGGTTTATGGGACAACAACTTTTAATCTAAAATATCGAGCCGCATTGCTATTTAATTCAGGTGAAATTTGAACCTGAGCTTCTTCTGCAGTTGCTCCAATACCAGTATTTCCAACAATCGTATAATCAGTTGTTAAATTCAACGAATCCCATTGACTAAAGTTTGTTGAGGATTCCAGCACATACTGAATCGAGGATTCGTTTTTCTGTCTGTTAAATTTTATTTGAGTGTTCTGTTGATTGCTTTCAATTTTTAAAAATGGCTTAGTAGAAATTTTATTGGGTATTGTGACCAGAGCGAATTCCTGATTATTGGAAAACCCGTCCATATCTGGGTCATTATTCAGTAAAGCAATCCCGGATTCAATTTCTGTAGTGTTAAAATGCTCTTCAATCCAACTTTTGTAACTTGATGAAACTGTTTGTAATAAAAGTTCTGTTTCAGCTGATGTTACATTGTTTACTCTGCTTGTGACTTGCAGAGTATATTTTGCCAGAGAAGCTTGAGCAACTTCATCAACTTGTAGTGTTGCTTGAGTGGCGTTTGGAATTGGCACGCCATTTTTCATCCATTGATAAGTAAAAGGGCCGTCACCATTTACTGTCATACTAAAATTAAAATTATAGCCTTCTATTTGAGTAACAGTAGTTGGTGGTGTGGAAATGGTAGCTGGTATTAAACCGGTTAACGCTCGACGCAGTCTTAAATAACCACCAGTGACACATTTATCAGTGAGATCCGGTGAAGGAATTGTAGCTTCAAATATTCTATTAATTCTCCAAGCCATTGTTTCATTCGGATACTCAGCGATAAGTAGTGCCATAACTCCACTTACTTGAGCGGTTGCTATAGATGTCCCGGTTATTAATATAAAATCGTCATCATTATCAATATCCAATGAAAGGACTGACCTGCCAGGCGCAAAAAGATCGACAGAAGTTTTTCCAAAATTTGAGCTGGGCCTTGGTTTCTCAAAGTAGTCTAAATTACCAACTGTAATAACATTATTTAAATCATATTTCGCCGGATACTGATCAACCACATCAATATCTGCACCATCATTTCCCGATGCGACAATAAATGGAATTCCTACATCGCGATTTCGTTGAACAGCATTAAAAAGTGATTGCGCAAAACCCATACCACCCCAACTGTTATTTGTAACATGGGCTCCATGAGCCTGAGCGTAGTCGATACATTTAATTGCATCCGAAGAAACTCCTTTCCCTAAATTATCTAAAAACTTTAATGCCATTAGTTTTACCTTCCAGCAAATACCTGTCATACCATAATCATTATTTCCCCGAGCACCAATAATGCCGGCAATCGAAGTCCCATGCTTACGATCGTCATTGGGATCTGAGTCGTTATTTATAAAATCATAGCCGTAATAATCATCGACAAATCCATTGTTGTCATCGTCGATTTGATTATTCGGAATCTCATTTAGATTCGTCCACATATTGTCCTTTATGTCATTGTGCGTGTATCGAATACCACTATCAATTATTGCAACAATGACATTTTCAGCATCCGTACGCGTATCCCATGCGGCCTCGGCGTTAATGCCAATTTCTCCAGTAGTAGTATTGTCTACATTGAGCGCCCATTGTGTTGAGAATTTAGGATCATTGGGAGATAAAGATTCAAATACAAAATAGTTCGGTTCGACCACTAAAATTTTATCAGAATATTGACTTAACTCTGCTTCAATATTTCTAACTGTATTAATACCATCTAAAGGCCATTGAACTAAAAAACCATTTAACCCAATTTTTTCTAAAACTGTACCCCCACTCGATTGAATTAGTTGTGTTATATTTTCATCATTAATATTTGGTTTTATTTCAACTAATACTTGATTCGCAATGTAAGCTTTAAACTGATTATTGTTTTCAGATTCTGAATCTATAATTTCATCTATCTGTACATAGGGAAACTTAAAATTAGATTCGAGTAGAGTAGATTTTAAAAAATTATTATCTTCGGATGTCTCCACTGTTACATTTAAAATTTTTGCTTGAGGGAAATATTGATACCAGGAATTTTTACCAATAGATTTTTGATTTTTCTCAACCTTTACATCTTTAGAATTACCAATTATTTCATCAGTCAGAAAAGTGTGATCTAAAGAATTTGAATTCGCTCTACTATCGTCTTTTAAAGATATATTTTGGAATTCATTATTTAGAATTTTAGGCGAAAATTTATTTGTAGAATGATAATAATAAGCCAGCAATAACAATATACTAGCTAAACCTAGTAATGTAATTAAATTGTTTGTTTTGTAATTTTTCAAAGTATAAAACTATTTCTGTTTAATCATGTTTGTACATAAAAATCAATTAGCCTATCAACTTACTCCGGAAGATTATTATTCTGAAAAACAACATAATTTAGAATTAGAATATTTGTTTATGCCCGGATGGCATTTAGTGGGGATAAAACAAGATTTATCGAAAGAGGGAGACTATAAAACATTAGAACTGTTAGGCAAACCTATACTGATACATAATTCAAAAGGAAATTTATATGCTTACTTAAATGTCTGTTCGCACCGTCATTCAATGCTTACTCATCAGACTACAGGATGTTTTCAAAAAATTACCTGTCAGTATCATGGCTGGGAATATGAAAGTTCAGGTAAAGTTTGCAAAATGCCTGACGGAGCCTGTTTCAAGCCGTTTGACAAAGAAAACTCGAGTCTGATAAAATATCAGTTAGAAACTTGTGGCGATTTGATCTTTGTCAATCTGTCAAAAAATACTTTAACACTAAAAGAGTATTTAGGTGATTATTATGATTTAGTAAATAAGAAATTCTGCTTACCAAGTCGCAGTTGTTGGCGATGGCAAAAAAGCTTTGATTGCAATTGGAAACTGCCAGTTGAAAATACATTAGAAACCTATCATTTACACTGTATGCACCAAAAGTCATTGGCAGAATTTTATCCAACGGAAAAACAACAAACTCACGATCTTAATGATAAATATACAACATTACGTTATGATCTCGACAAAGATAACAAAACACTAAAGTTACAAAACTGGGCTCTAAAAATATTAGGTGGCGGAAATTCTGATTATACTTACATTCATCACCACATACATCCCAATCTAGTTTTTACATTTACTGACTTATTTTTTCATGCTCAAGTCTATTTGCCAGTATCACCCACTCAGTGCAAAACAGAAATAGTTTATTACAGTTTTAAGAATAAAAATAATAATCCAGTAAATCACATCCTATCAAAGTTAGTAGCGCGACATGGTAGAAATCTTAATAAAATTATACAGACTGAAGATGCAGAAATATTTGAAGATCAACAAAAGGGCATTGAGCAAAGTCCGCATTCAGGCTCCCTAGGAACTAGAGAGGAACGAATCTATGCTTTTCAAAAATATATAGTTAAAAAAACAAAATCCAGTAATGAATAATTATATATTTTTCTAATGATCTGGTATCCTAAATTACCTTTCCCTTATAACTTATATAATCTAGCTGGAGAGATTCCCCGTTCATTTGGCCTACCTCGTTTGACTGCTGATGATCTTCTGGAAAAAGCAACTCAGAAATCAGGACTGACAGACTTTGGCGATCAAACATTTTTAGAGGGCTTAAATATTTTAATTGAATCATTAGAAAAGGATGCAAATTTATCACTCATAGGACGTATTTTTAACAGCAGTCTAATAGATAGATGTTTGCGAAACAGACTATTGCTGGTTGATGCAAAAAAAAGATCACCGGAAATTTTCAGACAACCTCTGAAGCCACCTATTATAATTTTCGGGTTGCCACGTACGGGAACCACTTACTTACACCGATTATTGGCTCTAAATTCTACCTATCATGCACCACCTCTATGGGAAGTGATGCATCTAATTCCAAACCCAAACGAACCAGACAATCGCTATGAGGTAATCGAAAAAGAATTTAAAAAATATAACAGGATAATTCCAAATCATAAAAAGATGCACTTGATTTCTGCGAACCAGCCAGAAGAGTGTATTATTTTTGATATTTCATATAATGATATAGTCTCCAAACCAATTGAAACAGTAAAAAATATTTATACCCACTTTAAATTAATCTGGTCTGAAGATTTTGAGCAAAATTTAAATAAATACATCAAAGCCAATCCTAAAAATAAGTTTGGTGAACACAACTATGATTCAGCAGAATTTGGCCTGACCAATAATCAGATAAAAAATGAGTTTGCTGAGTATATTGATTTGTTTAAAAATTGCTTGTAAGTTCATCCATAAACAATTCAAAAAACTTTTCTGCATCTTCCTTCGATACAAAATTTGGTTCATATCGTAAAACAAAATTCAGTTTTTTTTCATGACGATAAACCACTAGCGCAAGATTTGTATCACGACGTAATGGGGGTATACCAATTACTTTTTTTATATTAAGATTTCCTGATTTAAATTGCCGATCTTCATTATTCGAAAATATTCTGAAAATTCTACCCAGATTTGTAATCAAGATAGTTGCCTGACTACCAAAATTATTTGACTGTTTATTTATTAACCAAGGCAGCTTGGCCATTGCATTAAAAATTACCGGCATTAAATATTGCCATTTGTCGCGAACTATTTTACTTCGCCAAACTGTAATAATCTCTGGTATTATTTTATCTATAGACAAACCGAGAAGGGATTCATCACACATTGTAAGAGTTATAAGATTTGCCACTGGCAATGACTTGCATCGTTTGCCTCGCAAATCAAACGGTATGACAATTCGAATTCCACCGTTTTTCTCAGATCCATTGGAATCTCTGAATAATTTAACGCACGATTGATAAGCCGCAGTAACGATTTTATCGTTCAATGAACTTTTAACAACTATGTTACTATTCTTTTTTGAAGTCAGATTCTCTTCTGAAATTAGTTTGTGCAGATAACAAACTCTGTTTTTAGTTTCACTACTGGATTTATTTTCTATTTCAGACTCAAACACCAGCACTTTTCTTTTCAAAGTTTTGAAGCCATAAAAAAACCTTAACCATGAAGTCCATTGAATCTTAAGCCAATCATTCAATGAAATCCCGAATCGGTGTCTGAGCAAAAATTTTTCGTAATCAAGTTTTTTGAGACTGTAATTATTTGATTCCGGGATACCACTGACAATTGATTCATAGATCTGAAAAATTTCTTCAATAAATTGAATAGCCCCAAGCCCATCCACACAGGCATGGTGAAACTGAAAATCAAGATAACTAGTTTCATCCTCATTTAATATTCTGATATAAAAACCCCATTCTGCCTCTAGATCAAATTCATAAGCTTTAATAGCTGGTGATGTAGTACCATCAATTAAGTCTAACCAATCAATATTTCGAATTGAAACAACCGGATCGACAATCCACCTCCATCCAAAAATATTTCTTTTAATCCGACTTCGTAATAGAGGATGTCTGTCCAGTGCTAATAATAACGATTTTTCAAAAATTGGTTTTTTGATATTTCCCTTTATTTCTATTCTGTACCAAAATACGGCAGGATACTCCGGTGAATCATCTGCTAGAAAATATGCTTCGAGCCCACAGGCTGGAAAGCTCTTCTTTGTAAAAGGCTTAGTCACAACTACCCTTTATCAATTAATGCTTTAGTTGTTCCTTTCAAACGTTCACTTAAAAGTTGTGAAATATTAAAGAATACTTTTGCAGCAATAGCAGGAAAACGTTTTTGAACACGCTGTAGTGTTGAAGCATTAATAATCAATGCCTCAACTTCTCCCTTTGCAATAACACTTGCAGTTCTCGATTCACCGGATAGAAATGCCATTTCACCAACAAGTTTACCTGAATCCACATTTCCTACTACTTTTGTATCACCACTTTCTGTTTTAATTTCAACATCAGCATGACCACTTAGTATTAAATACATCTCATTGGACACTTCTCCCTGTTGAATGATGACTTCATTATTATAGTAAGCCTTAACCATTCCCATAACTGCAACACGTTTGATTTCACCTTGCTTAAGCCCCTTAAACAAGGAACTGGTTTTTGCAAAATTTTCCTCAAGTTTAATCTTCAACAGATCATATGAAGTGATCAATGGTGTAGTCATTAACAACGTCGGTGTTAAAATCAAATCACTGACTAACGCAGATATCATCGCTAATGCAGAGAGTAATCCAAACTGTGAAATTGAACCAAACTCGGCAAATAGTAATACTGAAAAACCAATAAATAATGCGATACTGGATGAAAAAACCGGCCGCATTTCATGAGCAATTGTATTCTTCATCGCCTGCTCATTATCACTATGTTCCTTCAACTCTTTTGAGTAACGAACCATAAAATGAATTGTATCATCGACAGCGATTCCCATAGCAATAATAGCAACAGGAAATGTACTGGTGCTCAATGGAATATCGAGCATGTACATATATGCAAAATTTAAAATGATTGGCAGAATATTTGGAAACATAGCCAACAATCCGGCTTTAAATGACAGGAATAAGAGAGAGATGATTAAGAAAATAGCAACTAGAACATATCCTAAGTTAACAATCACCTCACGGCTAATCGTATCAGATGCTTTGGCAACCAATATAGATTCTCCGGTAAATCGTATATCCAAAGCGCGTGACATATTTTTTGAACAAACTCACGAATCTCAGGTAAGGCATTGTTTATCCCACGACTTCCACCGGCTCGAGATCGCACCAACAAATTAGCCCTTTGATAATCAAAATCAGCAAACCGCTCCAACGTACTCGGCTTAATCATTAAACTATACTGTGATATTAAATCAGCGTCATCAGGTATTTGATAAAAATCAGGATTACCTCCATTCATTTCTTTATGCGTCTTTCTGATAAATTGATCGTAACTAATAACATTTTCATGTCGTTCCTTTATAAAATCAGTCAGTTTGGCAATCTGTTTTAAATGTAATGGATCCTGTATGCCATTTTCTCTACCGGTATCAACTGTGACAAAAAATATGGTGCCACCTGAGAAATTCTTACTCATATCTATATATGATTTTTTGATCACCGAATCATCTCTAAAAAATTGTAGATAATCTGTATCGACTACAATTTTACTACTTAGAAAGAGTGAAGTAGCTGCTATGAAGAATGAAATAGAAATAACTTTTATTCGATGATGTACAGCCAAAGAAATTAAAAATTTTGTTAAGCCTGATAAAAATTCTGCTTCCTCTTTCTGGAATGATTTAGGTGCTTTTAAAAGTAATAAAACAGCTGGAGCTAAAAATGCTGTTAAAATAAAATTTGCGGCAATACCGAATGATGCAGTAATTCCAAACTCACTCAACATTGGTAACGAATTAGGTGCGACTGTTAAGAATCCAACAAAGGTTGTAAGTGATGTTAAGAAAATAGCTAAACCGCTCTTTACCGCCATTCTCAATACAGCTTCTCTCTTTTGTAGTTGACTGCGCAAACCCATTGCATACTCAGCAATTAAATGGATATCTTCGGTCGACCCAATAACCAGTAGCAAGGATGGAATAACAACTGTCACCGGATTAATGGCAAAGCCACAAAATCCCATAAAACCCATAGTAACAATGATGCTGGTAGCTCCAGTTACAACCGGTAAAAGAATAGAAGAAAAACTTCTAAAAAATAATAATAGAACAACACCAACTGTGAGCATCGAAAGTGGTGTTAACAAAGTAATATCTTTACTAATATTTTTTATGATATGAACTTTTGTCAGAGGTGGACCAATCTGATAAATAACGACATCAGTCCCTAATTTTGCACGTTCACGTTTTAAGAGTTCTTCAATAGCAGATGTTAATTTTTCTTCAAATTGCGGATCATCTGATCGACTTTCTACAAAAACTTGAATTGCGGCAACTTTACCATCTGGACTGATAACTTCTCCGTGGAGCAACTCATTGCTTAGAGCTTTAGCACGTAGTTCTTTAATCTCCTCAATATCTTCTGGAACATAAGGAAGCATTACATCGGTTATTAAATATCCATCTTCAGTCCCCCTTAAATTATTTGAGGTAGACAGACTGACAACACGTGTTACTCCATCTATATACTCTATATCGAGTGTAAGGTCCTCAATAGATTGCAAAATTAATTGCGTGAAAATATCTTCACTTTTAATAATAATTGTCTCAGTAACATCATCGCCAAATATCTTCTTTACTTCATCATAATATAATTTCTCAGGATCTTTTTGAACAATCAATCCGTTAGATGATGAGTCTAATTTTAAATGCTTGAGCCCTGGAGCAAATGCCAAACAAAAAAAGATCATTAACAGAAATGATCCTATCGGGTGTCTCACCACCCATGCCATCCATTTTTCAATCATAAAATTATTAAAGTTAGATTATTAGCTCTCACAAAGACACAAAGACTTTTATCTATTTATAATAATATTTTTGCCACAGATTAAACACGGATTGAACACAGATTATTATGCGGCTTTAAGACACGTGACTCTTTCACTATTCCTGCAATATTGTGAAACAACTTTTTTAATTCTGTAATTTGAAGACAACCATCGCTACAGTTAAAATCTAATATTAAAAAATCTGTGTTTAATCCGTGTTTAATCTGTGGCTTTTCCATAATGGTTAAATTCATTCGCCAAATTTCACCACGAATATTTTCAAGCTCTTTATAATAACCATTTTTAGCCAGATGATTTCTCCGATTGTAGAACTCAGTTTTTACAGAAAAGTATATATCCTTACGTATCCAAAAAATTCTTTTACTGTAGCCACTATCTTTTTTTTCTTTTGCTGTTGATGGAATAGCCTCTACAACCCAGCAATCCTGTCCATCAATGTTTTCCTCTTTAAGCAATTTGTATTCGTGTGCATCGAGATTTTCAGGTCTAAAATCCTCATATGCCAAGTCGCTTCCCATAAAAGGTTCCTTTTTACTGCCTCCAGTAATTCTTTTAACTTGTCGTGAAGCGGGTAAATATAGCCACTGATCATCATCCTTACCCTCTTCTTGTTCCCAGGTAAGTAGTCCAACATCGCGAATATTTTTAGGTTTAAGATATTTCATTAGAGTTCGTGACAAGCCATTGTGGCTAGCGACAATTAGAACTCCCTATTAACGACAATTAAAAATCCCTACCATTGTTTTGTCAAAAAGCCTGGAGCTTTTTGGCGGAAGGCAATCAGAGTTAAGGGATGATATCGCATCAACAATACCGAAAAATTATGAAGCATTATAATATAACTGGAAA
>JAJFLR010000038.1 GCA_021772565.1 Opitutales bacterium
TACGTTCCGGACTACTCGTCTTGCTTAACCAGGCCAAAAAACATAAAATCAAAGAAGCCATAGAAATTTTTCGTGCCGATACAAATCAAGCCAGAAAGATTGTCATTCAAAAACTTACACCCTTTTAAATAAAGAACATGATAATCCCTCGAGTTCTTTTAATTGAAATTCAATTGACGAATGCTTCAGATTCCAGATGTCGTTACAAAAGTTTGATTGCAGAAGATTTATGTCGGTCATTTTAAAGCTGCGGACAGAACAAGAAATTGTGGCTCAAGAGAGGAAGGAAACTAAAGATGACATAACTCACTACAGATTCCGTAGGATGACACCTCGACGAGTGAAGCAATTACCGAACGAGGTGACATCAAACATGACAGAAAACAATACAAATGACACTGTTGAATTAAATTTTCTTGCTAATTATTTATTGAAATGGGTTAAAGTTTGAATCATGGAAAAATTAGCTCTAATTTCTGTAAGTAATAAAATCGGGATTGTCGAATTTGCCAAAGCACTCGTCGATAATCATAATTATAAAATTCTCTCAACAGGTGGGACAGCAAAACTTTTGCGAGATAATAATATCTCCGTCACTGATGTGAGTGAACATACCGGATCACCGGAAATCATGGAAGGTCGAGTTAAAACTTTGCATCCAAAAATTCATGGCGGCCTACTCTGTCGCAGAGACAAACCTGATCATTTAAAGCAAGCAAATGAAAATAATATTGGTCTTATCGATCTCGTAGTCGTCAACCTCTACCCTTTTGAGGAAACCGTCAGCAAACAGGGAGTTTCTTTTGAAGATGCAATTGAAAACATTGATATTGGCGGCCCATCAATGTTGCGCAGTGCTGCAAAAAATTATGACAGCGTCACGGTAATTTGTGACAATGAAGATTATGACCGTGTCCTTGAATCTTTGGAAAATGAAAGTTCCTTACAAAAACTCCGAAAAGAACTTGCACTGAAAGTTTTTCAAAGAACTGCATCCTATGATAAGGCAATTTCAGAATATCTAAATTCGCAAAAGGATGAACCTGATCTTGGTGAAATTTCAGGGTTTCCTCAAAATTTTACTTATGAAAATAAGTTAGCAAAATCTTTGCGCTATGGAGAAAATCCACACCAACAAGCTGCACTGTATGGTCGATTCTTTGACTGCTATGAACAACTGCAAGGCAAAGAATTAAGTTACAATAATATTTTGGATATCACTGCAGCAACTTATCTCATCGGAGAATTTGAAAATCCAACAGTAGCAATTTTAAAGCACACTAACCCCTGTGGTGTTGCTAGTTTACCTAATTTAGCAGATGCCTGGGATCAAGCTTTTGAGACCGACAAACAAGCACCGTTTGGCGGCATAATAGTTGTCAATCGAACTTTAGATGATGAATTAGCAAATAAGATTAGGGAAATTTTTTGTGAAGTAATCATTGCACCTGAATTCACACAAGAAGCACGAGAAATTTTTGCTAAAAAGAAAAATCTTCGCTTAATGATTTCTAAAGAGGGACAAGGTCCTGAAGCATTACAAGAATTGCGAACTGTAGTCGGAGGAATTTTAGTACAGGATCGAGATCAAAAACGTGTGAATCGTGGAACTTGTAAAGTCGTCAGCAAACGCCAGCCAACTGATGAAGAATGGAACGCATTAATTTTTGGCTGGAGGGTTGTAAAACATATTAAATCAAATGCTATTGTCTATGCCGCATCAGAAAGAACTCTCGGTGTCGGAGCAGGACAAATGTCACGAGTTGATTCTTCGCGCATTGCAGTTTGGAAAGCCGGAGAGGCAGGTCTGTCTTTAAAAAATTCAATTATCGCGTCCGATGCTTTCTTTCCATTTCCCGACGGTTTAATTGCCGCAGCTGAGGCAGGAGCAGTTGCAACTATCCAACCGGGGGGATCGGTTCGCGATGAGGAGGTTATCGCGGCAGCTGATGAGAGAGACATGGCAATGGTATTTACAGGGGTTCGTCATTTTAGACATTAAGTATCCATCCATATTTTTGATAAATTTAATACTGAACACAGCATAAATGATGGTAATACACATTTAAAATTACGACAATATTCTCGACACATTCGAATATTTTTATTCATATTTATAAAAATTACTTAAAAAATTACTAACTAATATTAACATGAATATAAAAAATCCCATTGGACTAAATTACAGGAAAACAATAATTAACAGAATAACGAAATATTCACAAGGATCAAGGAAGTTGACAATACTGTCAGGTATCTGTGGAACAACAACTATTTGTTCTGCGAATATAGTTTCTCTTAATTTGGACGGCCCCAATGTTGGTGAAACGTTAATTGCTTATGGCGGTGGCACTGCTGGGGACAGTACAGTCTACCAACTTGATGCATCTACAACTGACACAAGTGATAGTCTAACTTTTTTTGGGCAAAATTTAGGGATGGATCCTACTCTACAAATACTGCCAAATGCATCTGGATCGCTAGTCATGGTAGATACTGGCACTTCTTATCTTGCCTACTTAGCTATTGGTTCTACAGTTGATGCGACACTAACGACTGCTGGTCTGGCAACTGTATCAATGAATATTAATTTTAACTCTTGGACTACAGACCGTAACGGTGCTTTTGGATTTAAAACAGGCGATAATCAATTCGGGTTCATCAATATAAGCTGGGAAGCAATAGCAAAAACAATGACTATTCTGGGTGGAAAATATGAGTCCACGCCTAATACAAGTATAACTGTAACTGCGGTACCTGAGCCTTCTCAATACGCCGCAGCTCTTGGCCTTGGGGCATTAGGTCTATCATTTTATCGTAGGCGTTCTGGGAATATTGCCCGCAAAAAATAATACTACTTATAGCATATCAATAACGAAATTAATATGTAGTAATTGATAGGTTTTAATTTGGTAGAGTATATTAGAATTATAACTAAAGTTAAGCGCGATTATTGGATACCTTGAGATAATATGAGAGACGGCCAAGAATGTACTCATCGGATGTAATCTTATATAAACCATAGCATTACTTAATGCAGTGGAGAGAAATTTCGGAAACAAGAGATCACTTAATTCATTGTTGTTGGGGATTGGATATTTAGATAGTTTGGAACATAATCTATCAGATATTCCAAAATTGAAATTTTCTGTTTCCGGTATTCTAAATGATTAAGGACCGAAATAATTATAGTGATTGTTTTATTTTAATTTTCTGATTGAATTTATATTCAATCAGAAAATTAGGGTCTACAGAAGAATCAGTGGGTAAATTAAGAAAATAGACGTCCCATACAGGCAAGAAAATGTCAATAAAAATAACGGCATAAACTCGCTTTGCTCAACCCTGCAAGCAGGGCACTTTATACCGATGTTCTGAGCGAGTTCAAGCTGTAGCCCTTTATTTGAGCAGGTTGAAGCGATTTTTGGATTTCAAATGTATGGCTTCAACCTATTATCGACTCCAGTTCAAAGGTTCACTCCCAGTAATTCCAGGATTTGCTGCTG
>JAJFLR010000039.1 GCA_021772565.1 Opitutales bacterium
TGGGCTTCGGCCGTGAGCTCAGCCGAACGGACAGTCGTCCCTACCCAATCTACTAAAATCGAATTGTTATTGGATCTGCCAAATTAATTTAAAAAAAGAATTTTCCGTTATTTCGGAAATTTCTAATGGCAGATGCTATAAACGCTAATTATTCTCTATAAAATGGAAGGAATAGCGATAGTCATATTCAGAGTTTATCGTTACCTTCGCCCTTTAAGGGCTCTATTCTTTTGATTCTATTATCCGTAGGGGATCGACGCTCTGCGTCAGTCCTCCTACGGCTATATGTCGTTACTCCTTCAGAGTAATTTACAATTGGTAAAAATAAATCTGGAATACAGATAAAAGATGCAGCGGCTTGTCCTCAACAGGTTAAATTTATGATTTTTATTAAAGTTCACCAAAAGTTCACAGTGCGGACATAAAATCTTCATATTAATTAGATATATTATTCAGGGATCAGACAAATGATTACGAATAAATAACTAAATTAATAAATTAAATGAACATTAAGAATCAAAAGTATATTATAAAAATTATAACTTATATAACCATACTAAGTTTATCATTCTCGCAACTCAAAGCAGGAGAGATTGATATACTTATGGAAAAACTAGTCGAGAAAGGTGTACTCTCACCTGTTGAGTCACAAATCGTTCTAGATGAAACAAAACATCAAGTAGCTAAAGAAGTCAGTCAGGGTAAATCTTATGCTCTACCCAAATGGGTGCAAAAAGTAAATTTGAAACAAGATCTCCGTTTGCGTTATCAATACGAAAAAAGAGATGTCAATGCAGATGCGAGAAATAGAGAGAGACTTCGATACCGTCTAGGTCTTAGTAGTAGTGTAAATGATAGAGTAAAGGTTGGTCTGGGGTTGGCTAGCGGTGGCAGCGATCCCAGATCGACCAACCAAACTTTTCAAAATACGTTTGACTCACCCGATATTCGACTTGATTTAGCGTTTGCTGAATACACCTCAGAAAACGGCTTCAAAATAGTGGGTGGAAAATTTAAAAGAAAACCGTATCTTTGGGCACCTACAGATTTGATGTGGGACGGTGATATAAATCCTGAAGGTACATCAGTAAATTATAATAAAAGTCTCAATGACAATACAGACGGATTTATTAATGGAGGCGTCTGGGTGCTCGATGAAAATGGTGCAGCAGCTAAAGCAGACCCAATTATGTTCTATGGCCAGGCAGGATTTAAATCTAAAAATGATACCATGGACACCCAGTTGGCATTCACCTATTATGGATATAATGCATATAAAGGAATAGATCCTGACAATAGCCGTGATAGCAATTCAAGAGTTGCCGGAAACTTACTCCAGTTTGACTATGATTCGTTTGGAATATCAGGCGAAATAGGATTCAAAAAACCGTTTGCTTTGCCGATAAACAGATTAGCAATATTTGGAGAATATATAAATAATATTTCTGATAATGTTGTCGAAGATACCGGCTATGCAATTGGTTTTAAATTCGGTGACAAAAAAGTGAAGAAAAAAGGACAATGGCAGGGTAAATATATTTACGCAAATTTAGAGGCCGACGCAGTACCTGACACATTTCCAGATTCCGATCGATTTGGTGGAAGAACCGACATTAAAGGAAGCGAATTTGCGCTGAGCTATGCACTGATGAAAAATATAATATTAAGTGCAGATTACTATATTATAGATCGTATCAAAGCTGCTGCTGATACAGAGCGGTTATTTCAATTAGATTTATTACTAAAATTCTAAAATAACACAATCATTTCACAAAATTGTCACAAGATTGTCACAAAAATAAAATATAAACAAGAAAGGTAAAAAAATGAAATCAATTATAAGAATAATATTAATTACAGGACTACTTAGTGCCAATATATACGGAGCACGAGGTATGTTACAAATAAAAGGCTCGGATACTCTGATAAATTTAGTGCAGAGATTATCTGAAGTTTACATGGAAGAAAATCCTGGAGATTATATCGCAGTAACCGGAGGAGGATCAGGAACCGGTGTTGCCGCTCTAATAAACAAAAAATGTGATGTAGCAAATGCATCACGATTGATGAAACCTAAAGAAGTTGCACAGGCAGTTGAGCGCAAAGTCGATGTCAGGCGTGTGGTCATAGCTATCGATGGTCTATCAGTCATAGTAAACCCTAATAACCCTATCACGAAACTAACTGTTGATCAAATCGGTAGAATTTTTCGCGGTGAAGTCAAAAACTGGAAAGAATTAGGCGGCAATGATGTTGCTATCACATTATATGGACGTCAGTCAAATTCAGGGACATTTGTCTTTTTTCGAGATGCTATATTAAAAAATGACTATTCTCAAAAAATGAATCGGATGAACGGTAATGCTCAAATAGTCGAAGCGATTAAAAGAGATAAATCGGGAATTGGATATGTTGGAGTTGGATATGTCAAAGTAGCAAAAGGATTAACCGTTTTAAAAGTAGCATCAAGAGAGGGTGGTGAGTATGCTGATCCATTGAATGCCAATGACGTAAAATCCGGGAAATATCCAATCTCTCGCCCACTTAATCAATATGTTAATGGAAGTCCAAAGGGAAAAGTCAAAAAATTTCTGCAATTTGAATTAAGTGCAAAAGGACAAAAAATAATTGAAGCTGAAGGGTTTTTTCCAATATCTGAAGATTATATCACTTTCAATAAAAAAGCCGGATTGTAAATTTAATGATAAACAGAAATTTACAACCGTTAAAAAAGCCATGGATAAATTCATCTACAAAAGATAAAATCATCCATGGCTTTTTCTTTTTTAATGGATTGATTTCTGTTTTTGTTCTTGTCGGCATTTTTGCACTATTAGTTTACACATCAATTCCTGCCTTCAAAGAAATAAATTTGACCTCATTTCTAACGGGCACTAACTGGAACCCCACCTCATACGTAAAAGAGGAATACGGTATTGTGCCAATGTTGGTCAGTACTTTTATGGTTACAATCGGGGCACTGTGTATAGCGATTCCTCTTGGAATAGGAACAGCTGCATATTTATCAGATGTTGCAGGTAATAGAACGCGAGAGATTGCTAAGCCTGTTGTCGAAATTTTAGCTGGAATTCCATCAGTGGTTATTGGATTTCTCGGGATCATTTTAGTTGGGCCATTTTTAGCAAAGATATTCGGCACATCCAATGGTCTAAATGCTCTCAATGGATCAGTGCTTTTAGCGGTCATGGCATTACCAACGATTATCAGTATTTCAGAAGATGCCTTAAACAGTGTACCCAAAAATTATGATCAGGCGTCGTTAGCATTAGGTGCATCAAAATGGCAAACGGTTTATAAAGTTAAAATACCGGCTGCTTTATCTGGAATCATTGCAGCCTGTATGCTTGGAATGGGTAGAGCCATTGGTGAAACAATGACAGTTTTGATGGCGACAGGTTGTGCACCGGCAATGCCGGAAAGTTTTCTCGGTCCGGTTAGAACCTTGACATCCTCTATCGCTATTGAGTTAGGCGAGGTAGCCTATAACACAACTCATTACTATGCATTATTTGCCTTAGGTCTGGTTTTGTTTATCATAACATTTTTTATAAATATGGTATCTGATATTATTTTGCATAGATTTGAAAAAGTGAACCGATGAATAATAAAAGTATAACACAATTTTTTGGTTTTGGATTGCTGCGACTGTGTATTGTGCTTGTACTCTCTGCGTTAGCAGTAATCTTGTACGATATTTTTCATAAAGGTGGTGCAATAATCAGCTGGGAATTTGTTTCAGAAATGCCAAAAAAAGGCATGACTGAAGGGGGAATTTTTCCGGCAATAATTGGAACATTTTATCTGACTATTATTACGGCACTTTTATCGATTCCACTTGGAATGGGCTGTGCTATTTATCTTCATGAATATTCCAAAGGCGGGAAAATTGCTCGACTGATAAGAATGTCTATCAGAAATTTATCCGGTGTACCATCGATAGTCTATGGGTTGTTTGGTGTGGTAATATTTGTGCAGTTTTTACAGTTGGATACCTCAATATTATCTGCAGGATTAACTTTGGGATTGATGACACTACCATGGACTATAACAGCGAGTGAGGAAGCATTAAAAAATGTCCCACAATCTTATAGAGATGGGTCGCTGGCACTGGGAGCAACAAGATGGCAATCAATCAGGACTAATGTTTTACCCTACTCCATCCCAGGCATGTTAACCGGTGCAGTACTAGGCCTTTCAAGAGCAGCCGGAGAGACAGCGCCGATTCTGTTTACCGGAGCGGCATTTTTTCTACCCTTTTTGCCAAAATCATTTTCTGATCAATTTATGGCATTACCTTATCATCTTTATATTATGGCTACACAACATCACGCTATAGATAAGGTGCGTCCTATAGCTTATGGGACAGCTTTAGTATTAATTGTTTTAATTTTTTGTATGAATTTTTTTGCAATTTTAATTCGATATCGATTAAGGAAAGTAAAAATGGAATGAGTGTTGAAATTATAGATAAACCAATGACAAAATTAAATTTTGCAAAGAGTGGTGTTAAAGATAAATTAGAAAAACATAACGTTAAAGCTAGCGTTAAAAATTTTAATTTTTACTACAGTGATACCCAAGCTTTAAAAAATATTAATCTGGAAATTAAAGACAATACCGTTACAGGAATTATTGGACCATCCGGCTGCGGGAAATCGACATTTCTGCGCTGTTTCAATCGAATGAATGATACTATCCCTCAAATCAGGTATGAAGGCGAAATATTAATCGACGGCACAAATATTTTCAATTCTGAATTAGATGTAGTCGATTTAAGAAGAAATGTTGGAATGGTATTTCAAAAATCCAACCCATTTCCTAAATCCATTTATGCTAATATAGCTTATGGATTGAAAATAAATGGGATAAAGGATAAAAGTTTTATTGCTGAAAAAGTTGAAAAAAGTTTAAAAGATGCGGCATTGTGGGATGAGGTAAAAGACAGACTCAACAAAAGCGCATTTGCTTTATCGGGTGGACAACAACAACGTCTATGTATTGCCAGAGCGTTGGCCGTAGAGCCTGATGTTCTGTTACTTGACGAACCAGCGTCAGCTTTGGATCCAATTGCAACTGCTAAAATTGAAGAGTTAGTGCATGAGTTGAAAAAGAATTATACAATTATCATTGTCACCCACAATATGCAACAAGCTGCACGAGTATCGGATTATACCGCATTTTTTATGATGGGTGAACTTATTGAGTTTGATTTGACCAATAAAATATTTACTAATCCTACAAATAAAATAACTGAAGATTATGTAACGGGAAGGTTTGGCTAAAATGGAAAGACACTTAGATGAAGAGTTAGGAAGGTTAAATACGAATTTGCTAAAGATGGCGACTTTGGCGGAAGAAGCTATCCATAAATCAATTGAAGCTCTGACAAAGGGGAATATTGATTTAGCAAAAAATGTGATAAAGGATGACAAAAGAATCGATGAAATGGAAATTTTGATCGAGGAAGAAATTATCGATCTTTTGGCACTCTTTCAACCAATGGCTGGTGATTTAAGATTTATTACAACTGGAATGCATATTAATGCTGATTTGGAAAAAATTGCAGATTTAACAGTCAATATTTCTCAAAGGGTCATAGATTTAGAAAATCAGCCACTACTTAAACAATTAGAGGACATTCCTAAGCTGGCTGATCAGGCTAAAATAATGGTGCGAAATGCCATTGATGCATTTATTAACAGAAAAGAAGAATTAGCTAAAGAGGTAATTTTATCCGATAATAAATCTAATGAATTGCGAACTCGTATCATAAAAGAATTGATATTTGACTATATGGTTAAAGATGGCTCTACAGCACCGAGAGCGGTTCCCCTACTCTTAATAGCCAGAGATTTAGAGAGAATTTGCGACCACGCATCATCAATTGCTGAAGATGTGATTTATATGGTTGATGCAATTATGATAAAACATCATCGTGACAGGCTATAAAATAATATTTTTTAAATTCTAAATTTTTATCAGTATGGAAAAATATCTATATCTATCATTAATTCCAGAGTCATTAATTGCATCAATGTTAAGTCCGGAAGAATTTGGTAATTACTATGCAGTCGGGACAAAATACAGAACCAGTGGACAAGCCATATTCTTTGAAGTAAATCAAGATTTTGAATCTGATTATTTTGATCTCTCGATTATTGAAAACAAATGCGTTCCACACAAAAATGGAAATCCAAAAAAATCAGCCTACTTGAGTGTCTATCGAGTTTTAGAAAATATTCCGCTGTCTGCTTTAGGAAAACTTTATTTGGCAACCGGCCATGGAAAGGTAATTGGCATTGAACCGCAGACTTATAACTCTGATGAAAAAAGTGAATTACATCTCTATCAGGATATATGTCCGGTAACTCCGAGAGTAGCCAGTAAGTTAGCACCGTCGGATTTTTGTAAATTTGTCACTAATCCACAAAATCCTATATCAGTAAAAAACATCGTTTTTACTGAATTATCAATCGGAGATTTAGCCGAAGATCCAATGTCAGCCAATATTCAGAATTTACCTTATGCAAATGTAATCCATCTGCAAGATTGTTTATCGGCAATTAAAGGTAATGATAATAAACCTAACAAAATTGTAATTCGAATTTTACGACAAGGTATTTCCTATCGAATGATTAAAAACGGCTTTTTTGTCGGCAATAATGATGAGATGATTTATTACCCGCTGCCTTCGCATGAGGAGCTAAATTCAAATCATTACGAATGGTGGAGGTCTGCTCAAGAGGGTTTCAATATTTAAAAATTTTGCATTATAAAATAATATTTGAGAACACGTTACTTTATCTGCAACTAAATTTTTGGTTTTTTAATATTAATATATGAAGGGGAAAATCGAGAAGCTTATTATTAACGCATTAGTTGATTATAATGAAGAACTTGAAAACCCGGCATACGGTAATCCCGATGAAAAAACCAGACTCTACAGTTCTGAAGGTGGAATGGACAGTATTGCTTTAGTTGGATTTATAGCAGATTTAGAAGAACGTTTGGCGGTAGAGTTTAATAAAGATATCATTCTGGCTGATGAAAGAGCAATGAGTCAAAAACGATCGCCATTCTTAAGTGTTCAATTACTTGCTAACTACATTGAAAATCTGTTACTGGAATCTGAAGAATGAGCAATGTCATTCTAATAACAGGGACTAGAAAAGGGATAGGCAAAGAGCTAGCTCAATATTATTTAAAAAATAGCTGGAATGTAATTGGGTGCAGTAGAGGCGAAACTACTATCAGTGATAAAAGCTATCAACACTATCAATTTGATGTATCAGATGAAAAAAGCGTAATAAAAATAGTACGTGAGGTGAGTAGGAAATTTGGTAAGATCGATGTTCTATTGAACAATGCCGGTATTGCTTCAATGAACCATTTACTGCTAACACCAATTGATAAAGCTAAAGATATTTTTAATACTAATTTTTTCGGATCTTTTTTGCTTATGCGAGAAGTCGGAAAAATTATGACTAAAAAAAAGAATGGTAGAATAGTAAATTTCACCACTGTTGCTGTTCCACTAAACCTTGATGGCGAGGCAATTTACGCTGCAAGTAAAGCAGCTGTTGAGTCATTGACAAAAATTTCGGCAAAAGAATTAGCACCGTATGGAATAACGGTAAATGCAGTTGGACCTAGTCCCGTTAAAACTGATTTAATTAAAGTTGTACCCAAGGATAAAATTAGTGATTTAGTTTCCAAACAGGCAATAAAGAGACTGGGTGAGTTCAACGATGTAGTTAACGTTATAAATTTCTTTATTGATAAAAATAGTAATTTCATCACCGGTCAGATAATTTACTTAGGAGGAATTAGTGGCTAAGACAAACGAGCGACTTTGGATATTTGATAAGATTCGCTCTTTCGGTGATAAAATATTTTTAGTCCACCAGGATTATCAATATAGCTTTACTGAATTCTGTGATGCGATTGATGCGGCGCAAAAAAAATTAACAGAAAACAATGTTACCAAATCCGAAGTTGTCGGAATTTTATCCGACTATTCATTTAACTCTTTAGCCTATTTTTTTGCTCTTTTTCAGAATGGAAATATTATTTCACCGATCACAGTAACGGTAAATGAAGAAATTGAAGATAGGCTGAACGAGGGCTTTATAAATAAGGTTCTCAGATTTAGTTCAGATGGTGTGAAAATTTCAGATCATGAATCTGCAAAACAAACTCATAGTATTATCAATAACCTAAATGAAAAAAACCAGTCCGGGTTAATATTATTTAGTAGCGGCAGTACAGGTAAACCAAAGGCAATGGTTCACAATCTTGATAATTTGTTAAATACTTATAGAGACAAACGACCAAAATCGCTGATAATGTTAGTATTATTATTGTTTGATCATATTGGCGGGCTTAATACTCTGTTTAATGCAATCGCCACAGGATCTACCGTCGTGATTCCGGATTCAAGAGATGCTACTGAAATATGTAAGCTAATTGAAAAATACCGAGTTAATATTCTGCCGGCATCACCCACTTTTCTAAATTTAATTTTAATGAGTGAGGCAGATAAACAATTCGATTTGAGTTCACTTAGAATTATAACTTATGGGACAGAGCCAATGTCAGAAAGTTTGTTGTCTCGAATTCAACATAAATTTTCAAAAGTAAAACTAATACAAACGTTCGGTACCAGCGAAACCGGTATATCCCATACCACAAGTAAATCGTCGGCAAGCACACTCATTAAAATAGATGATCCAAACATTGAATATAAAATTGTTGATGACGAACTTTGGTTACGAAGTAAGACACAAATATTGGGATACTTAAATTATTCAATGGAAAAATTCACTGAAGATGGCTGGTTTGCAACCGGGGACTTTGTTGAACAAAAGACTGATGGTTATCTCAAAATAATCGGACGCAAACAAGAAGTTATTAATGTAGGTGGACAAAAAGTTTTACCAGCTGAAGTTGAATCTGTCTTAATGGAAATACCTGAAATTGCTGATTGCTTGGTTCTGGGAGCAACAAATGCCATTACTGGTCAGGCTGTGATTGCACAGATTGTTTTATCAGAAAATGCCAATGACATAAATATTTCTAAAATTGTCAGACGTTATTGCAAAAATCATCTCGACCTTTTCAAAGTGCCGACAAAGGTTAAAGTTGTTGAAAAAATTGAATATAGTACTCGATTTAAAAAAATCAGGAATTCGGAAAATTAATTTATACTTTTTATAATGCCACAAGCCAAAACAATACAAAGTAAAATTTCAGCCATTCACACAACTGTCGGATCGATTCTAAAAAAAATTGATGATGATATTGAAAATTTTGGTGGTAACGTTAGTCAAATAGAAACTATTAAAAAGACGATAGGCTTGAATGAAAGAAGAGTCGTCGATCAAAATACGACTGCTGCTGATTTATGTGAAAATTCAGCTAGAACTTTAATTGAAGAATTAAAACTAAACCCAGACGAAATCGATGCATTGATATGTGTCACACAAACCCCCGATCATTTCCAACCTTGTAACGCAGCAATTCTACATGGCCGTTTGAAACTCAGTAAATCTTGTGCGGCATTCGACGTAACCCTTGGTTGTTCCGGGTATGTATATGGATTGTACCTATCATCGATTATGATAGAAAGTGGTGGCTGTAAAAAAATATTATTATTAGCAGGTGATACCATGAGCCGCTGCGTGAACCCGAAAGATCGTTCAACAGCATCATTATTCGGAGATGCCGGTAGTGCAACGTTGGTAGAATATTCTGAAACAGAAAATTCGATATGGTTTGATCTGCATACCAACGGGCAGGGTAGTGATTATATTATAATTCCAGCAGGCGGATTTCGTAACCCTGCTAGTGATAAAACTAAAATTTCCACAATTGATTGTGATGGCAATACGAGATCACCGGAAAATCTTTTCATGAATGGAGCTGAGATCTTTAATTTTTCTATAAAAGAAGAACCGCAAGCAATTCGTAAAATCCTTGAACTGAGTGGAAAAAAAATCGATGAGATTGATTACATATTTTTTCACCAAGCCAATAAATATATAATCAGTAACATTGCCAGACGCTTAAAATTACCAATTGAAAGAGCCCCCTACCAAACTGTGGAAAAATATGGCAATCAAAGCAGCGCATCAATACCGGCAACTATATGTGAGACTTATAACCAAGAGTCCAAAAATAATTTGAACACCGTGATTTTATCCGGCTTTGGGGTTGGGTTATCCTGGGCAACAAGTTTAATGGAACTTAATCAATTGAAATTTTGTTCTTTAGAACTTTACAAAGTCTAAACTGTTTAATTAAACCAACATAAAAATTTATTCGACACAAAATGAACATTCAAGAATTCATCGACTCAATTGAAAACGAAATCCCCACTATTAAATCGGGTTCTCTTCAGGCTAGCTCAATATTTCGTGAAGTTGCTGGCTGGGATTCGCTAGCAAGTTTAATGTTTTTATCTATGTTAGATACCGATTTTCATGTTGATGTGTCACCGCATGAATTGAAAGATTGTTTAACCATACAAGATCTATTCAATTTTATTGAATCGAAACGAACGAACTAAAAAATAATTTATGCGAAAACAACTTGTAATAATTGGTGCCGGTGGTTTTGGACGTGAAGTATATGCTTGGGCTCAGCAAACATTTGATTTTAATGAAGAGTGGGAGTTCAAAGGATTTTTAGATGACAATTCAAGCATATTAGATAATTTTAATTATAATGCTAAAATTATTTCTAATGTAAATGAATACATGCCGAAGGCAGAAGATCGATTTTTATGTGCTATTGGCAATCCAACAATCAAAAAAAGACTCACAAAAATAATATTAGATAAAGGTGGTATTTTCACAAATTTGATACACCCAACAGTTATCGTTGGAAATAATGTTTCCATGGGAAATGGAATAATTTTATGTCCTAGAGTAATTCTAACATGTGATATAATAGTTGGTAATTTCGTTTCATTAAATTTTGATACATCAATAGGTCATGATGTAACCGTGGGCAATTATTGCCAAGTCAGCTCATTTTGCGATGTGACAGGAGGAGTTACTTTGGGTGAAGGTGTATTCATGGGTAGTCATGCATCTATTCTGCCTAAAGGTGTTGTAGGAGATTTTGCAAAGGTGGGTGCAGGTAGCATTGTTATTTCCAAAGTAAAAGAATACTCAACTGTATTTGGAGTACCTGCGAAACCGATAACTATTTAAACTATATACCTTTATCTTCAATGTGGGATTTAGAGCGATTAATATATTGAATATTCAAGGTGTGAACAGATACAGATTCAGAATTTATTTCATTATTATCATCTAATATAAACCCTTTTGATGGATAAAAGTCAGCTACCAGATTATTTTTAGCTGATTCTATATATATTCCTCTTACCTCTGTGGCTCCACTAATAATTGCTGCATCAATGATTGTATTGAGCATAAAGTCTTCCATTGTTCTACCTATTACGCGACAACTCATTAATAGAGTATCGACTTCCCAACAAGTATCAATGATTTTGCAAATGACAATACCAATTAAGCCGTTATCGCCGAATTGATCACTAAGCCTAAACCACTGTGTCCACCATTTTTTTGATTCAGTTAACTTTCTAACCTCATCAATATTTCTTCTTCGGGTTGTCAAATTGAATTGGTTTGTTTTGTTAATTAGTTGAGTAACACGTTCCATAACTAATTCGTTAAATTTGTCGTGTGACGACTCCATTTTTAGACTATCAAGATATTCTTCCAAAGAAGTCGAAGAATCCAAATGATGTTGTCTTTCAATATTCGATTTATAACTTTTATTTCTATTTATATCATCATTTGAGAGTGATATAGATTCAAAAAATTTGCCGTGATGTAATCCATGGATATATTCTGAAGGGGTTTCTGGAAGTTGAACAACTTTTACCATTGGAAGTTTACTTCTAACTAGTTTGCACTCAAAAGGGTTATCATCGACAAATACTAAACTATCGATTCCCACATTAATTTCTTTGGCAATTTCTATTAAATTTGTCGCCTTATCTAACCAGTTAGCTTTAAATACTATAAAATCATTTAACTTCAAAACCATACCATCATGTTTTTCGAATGGTAATTTTGCATCAGCTTCATTATTTTTTGAGCATACAGCTAAAATAATACCTCGTTGTTTTAATTCTAAAATATACTCTTGAAATGCTGAAAATGCTTCACCAGTAGGCGACGGGGGGCCAATTTTAATACCACCTAATCCATCTTCTCCAATAACGCCACCCCACAGTGTATTATCCAAGTCCAATACAAGAACCTTGCTGGAAGCTCCCAGGACAGATCTTATTAAGGACATATAACTTTCACACAAATCTGATAATGCGTTGGTATTAGGATACTGTTGCGCTCTAAGCCAATTGGATAATTCATCCCATTGCAGACGTCCAAAATTTGCTGCTATGTTATCAAAATCAACAATATGTACACTCTGCGTTTTCTGTAGTAATAATTCTTCGTTTATCCTCCTAATTGTTCGAGTTCGACCAGATATATTTGAATGCCCGATGTAGCCCAATGAATCAGTTGCAGAAAGATCAAAGTTATGCTGCAATATCTGACAATTTAATCGCCCATTCAATAAATCCCAATATGACTTCCATTCTTTAACTGTCTCAGTGACAATTCGGTCTGAATCTTCTGTTAATATTGAAAGTTTCAGATCACGCCAATGACAATATAGTATAATAAATTCAGGTTGAAATTTATATAAACCAGACTCGGGGTTCATTATGTCCTGCTTTAAATTACCATACGGAGACTCATAAATTTCCAATAAAATATTATTAGAAAATGCCTTTGCATGCAAGATGGGCAATATTAAACTTGTAGTCGAAGTCGACAATATGGCTAGTTTAATTTTTGTAATTTCTAAAGGAGGGCTTTTCTTAACGAGTTTTTTTAAGACTTTAGCAATTTGCGTTAAAGTGTAGTAATCGTTAGTAGCAGTAGATGAACTTTTAAGGGCCAAATAAGCTAACTCAAAATAATCTAATTCTCTATACAATCTCGCCAGCGCCAGATTAGCATAAGCATTACATTCTTTTATTGAGTCAGCAGTTTCGTGCCATACTTTTATTGCCTCAACATTTTGTTTTTCCAAATGGAGTGCTTCAGCAATAATCACCTTTCCAAGAGATGTTTTCTGCCAATCAGAATTATGCTCTAAACGTTTTTGAAAAATACTGGTATCATTTTTTGGAAAACGCCTAAGATTGTCACGCAACAAGTAATGATCCTTCTTGTTATATTCATCACTATTATCAATTACGTAATCGTAAAATTCTAATAGTTCATCAGGTTCTATTGCAGAAATTAACGGTATGATGTTACTCGCAGATAACTTCTCAATATTTTCGAGTGAAAATTTATGTTTAGATAAACTCATCGATCTAGACGGCCCAGTGTTTTGGGTTAAAATAATCGCAAAATGTCAGCTACACTACTGATTTCAGCGACTTCATCTGTAGACAATCTTTTGCCAAATGATTCTTCAATAGCGAGGACAATTTGAACTGTTGCAACTGAATCCCAATCCTCATGATCTTGCATAGAAAATGATTCATCAACATCTAAATCAGGCTCATCTAACACATCTCTAAAAATTCGTTGTATAGTGGATAGTTTATCATTCATAAACAGTTATTCAGAATTTTAACCATGAAACTGGCAATATAAATTTATATTTTTTTCAACTTTCGAGGCAATGTTAGAGAAATTATAAACTTAAACCACCATCTACGATAATGTTTGTTCCTGTAATCCACGAAGCATCATCTGAGAGTAAAAAGCTTGCAACTGAACTCACATTTTCTGGTTTTCCAATTCCAAGCGGGTGAGCATTAATAATAGCATCTCTTTGTTCATCAGGCATTTTTCCCATAAATGCTTCGCTTAGAGGAGTCTCAATAACTCCTGGACTAACCACATTGATTCTAATATTTCGAGAAGCGAGTTCTGCCGCTAATGTACGTGCAGCTGAAATCATACCTCCTTTGGCAGCACTATATGCAACTGCTCCAGGCTCACCTTTAATTGCAGCAACTGATGACAACCAGACTATTGAGCTAGTTTGCTTATTGAGTTTACGACTAAAAACCAGTGATTTAGTAAATAAAATACTTGAAAATAAATGGGATCGTAACATTTCATCAATATCGATTTCTCGAGTAACCTTTAACGGTTTAAGCCAGTGAATACCTGCGCAATGCACTGCACCGTCTATCATATTAATATCATCAGGCAGCTCTTTAAATAATGATTTTAAATTTGCTTCATTGGTTATATCACATTGGCGATAACAATGCCCCTCACCCTTTAATTGATCTAACGTAACTTTTAACCTTTCATCATTTCGTGCTACAAGTATTACACGAGCGCCCTCTTCAGATAATCGAATTGCCGTTGCCTGACCAATTCCTGAAGAAGCTCCAGTGACTATATATATTTTATTATTAAAACGATTCATTTTCACTTTCATTATATTCAATGGATGCATCGGATGCATTTAGTATATCCTTTGGCCATTTAATTATTATTGTCCCCCAAGAGAGTCCTGCACCAAATGCACAAATTAAAGTTTGACTGTCAGGCGCAATTTTTCCGGATCTCCAAGCTTCTGCCAATAGACAGGGCAATGATGCACCACTTAGATTGCCGACAGTTTCTGAAAAATAAAATTGTTTTTCAACAGGAACATTTATTTTTCGATAAATTTGGTCTAGCATCATTTTATTTGCCTGATGCAATAAAACTAGGTCAATTTCATCAATGGTTATTTTCCATTTATCGAGTGCAGATTGTATCGCTTCTGGCACTTTGTAGATTGAAAAATGGAAAACAGCAGGTCCGTTCATATATAAATGTTCATCAGTACGTATACAGTTACTATCATCTTTTATCTCAATTTTTGTTTTATCACTTTTGGGAATTCGAGCCCCTGAAGCTGGTACTATCAAATGCTTATACCCCGAACCGTCCACACCCATATCAACGAAGCAAATCCCTGTATCATCATTTGTTGCTTCAATCAAAGTAGCTACTGCACCGTCTCCATGCAGTGGAATTAGTCCTCTATCTTGAGGATGGATAATACTTGTGAGGGCTTCGGCATTTAATAATAAAACTTTTTTTGCTCTGCCTGAAGCAATATAGCCTTCAGCGGTAGCCAAACCAAATATATAAGTTGAACAACCCTGATTAAGATCGAATGCACCACAATGTTCTGGTAGCTTAAGCCTATGATGTAAAATACAGGATGTTGCGGGAATTTGATGATCGCCGGTTTGTGAACAATAAATAATTAAATCAATTTCTTCTGCTTTGATGTGATAACTTTCAAGTAATCTTTTTGCAGCGACAAAAGCTAAGTCAGATGCTGTTATTCCGTCAGTTACAATTCGACGTTCTTTAACCCCCGACATTCTTGTAATCGATTTTATCGCTTTAGCAGTAAATCGATCTTCTAATTCCTGATTCGTTAATCGAGTTGTTGGCAAGCAATAATGCATTGCCTTAATTTGGGCTTGCATGTCCTATAATTATTGAGAAGTTATCAAACTATTCTTCAATTTCTAAACCTTGTTTGTTAGCTATTTCAATGACGTCATCTAGCTTAGTCAACTTAGGCAACATTTCGTGACTTACTTTTATGCCCAATTCATCATCTAATGCCACCATTAAGGCAAGCATTACTACTGAATCAAAAATCTCTAATTCTTGAAATAACGAATTGCTGGCTATCTCTTCATCTTCTGTTTCAAATACCTCAGCAATACATTCAATAACGTTTTGTTTTTTCATTTCTAGTAATTTTAAAATTTTCTTAATTTTTAACAATCACCCTTGCCGGATTTCCAAGTGCTGTACATCTGGCAGGTAAGTTTCTAACTAAAAATGAGCTTGCTCCTAAAACACTGTATTCTTCCATAACAATGTTTTGTTTAGTAACTGAATTAGATGCGACAAAGGCTCCTTCTTTTAGTATTGTATTTCCTGACAATCTGCTACCCGGACAAATATGAGCATAATCTGCTAGAGTAGAATCATGTCCAATTGTGCAATGAAGATTTATTATAACATGACTCCCAATTTTTGCATTTGGTGACAAAATAGTTCCCGCACCTACATATGTTCCATCACCAACTTCTACTTCTCTGGCTCGAATAACGCTTGGATCAATTAAAGTTTCAGGTTGCCACCCCAGTTTTATAGCACGTGCAACAACTTCTTTTCTAATTAAATTATTGCCAATTGAACAAAAAAAGTAAACATTGCCATTAATTTTCAAATCTTCGGGTACTCCTAAGTTTTTATAACTATAAATTTCTTTTCCCTGTATACTTGTATTGTCATCGCAATAACCAATCATCTCATACTCTGCAGGTTTACCTTCAGACAAATTTTTCTGATTGATATTTTCAGCAACCCAGAACACTTCTTGTCCAAAGCCCCCTGCCCCTATGACAATTAATTTTTTAAGCGCTTTCATATATTCAATAACATAGTAAAATAATAACATGTATAAAAAATTGTAAATCCGTCATTGTCAATTGAGTAATCAAATAAAGAACGACAAGATTATTCTACAGATATAATACGTTATTTTAATAATTCTAATCATTATTTTCTGATTGATTAAAAACAGCTAGTAAGTAGAAAACAATTTTAGAAAAATTATATAAATTATTCGTTGAATTTTAATAGTATGATATATCGGATTTTTACAATTGAAGATCAAAATGCATTTGCTCAAATATCAGGTGACTATAATCCCATGCATATTGATGAGATTGCGGCACGCAGATATATGTTTGGTCAACCGGTAGTGCACGGAATACATTCATTACTCTGGGCACTTGATAAATTGTATGATGGTTTAAAAAATTCTGCTAAAATAAGATCGATTAAAGCGAAATTTTTGAGACCTATTGTAATGGGACAACATGTTGAGTATAAACTAAAATCTCATAAAGATAATCGATTAGTTATAGAACTAATTAGTAACAAATCCACCATGACAAGAATTCAAATTGAATTTGTTGCTAAAGATTTTGATGAGACTCATGAAATAAAACAAATAACAAATATACATAATCACCCTGACCAGCATACTCCTACAATTTTAGAAGAAGATGAAATAATTAATAATTCCGGAGAAATTGAATTAACAATCGATAGCACTGTTGTTTATAAATTATTTCCATCTTTGAAAAATAATATATCACCGAATCAAATTGCTACAATCTTGGGAACAACCCGTATAGTAGGTGCCAAATGCCCTGGTTTACATTCTATATACTCAGAGTTAGATATATCAACTGAAACTAATAATAATAAATCTAACTTAAGTTATGATGTTGTCGATTATGATAAACGGTTTGGCCTGGTTACCCTTCAGGTTAATTCATCGATATTTAAAGGTAAAATTAAAGCATTCAGGCGCCCACCCCCACAAGAACAAGTTAGTTATATAAATTTAAAATCAAAACTGACAAATAATGCATACAGTAATCAAAAAGCTTTAATTATTGGGGGATCCAGAGGACTGGGAGAAGTGACAACAAAACTTTTATGTGCTGGAGGTGCCAGTGTGAAATTCACCTATCATCAAGGAGCAGGTGACTCAAAGGAAATTGTGAGAGATATTTCTTCAAACGGAGGAGTCGTTGATTGTGCGCAAATTGATATTTTGAATAAGAAAGTAGATTTATCTGAAATTTTGGCCAAAGATTGGACACCGACTCATTTATATTACTTTGCAACTCCTTTTATTTTCTCAGGGCAAAAGAGTAAATTTTCAGTTGAATTATTCAATAAGTTTTCTGCTTACTACGTGATTGGATTTAGTCGTATCGTCAGCAAATTAATCCCATTGGGCTTAACAGATATTTTCTATCCTTCAACTGTAGCAATTGATGAATTACCGATCAACATGGGTGAATATACCGCAGCCAAAACGGCTAGTGAAACTCTTTGTAATTTTTTAGAAAAAGCAAATCGTGATATTAAAATTTATAAACCTCGCTTTCCCAGATTGGCCACTGATCAAACAGCTAGTTTTATGCCGGTTGTAAACAAGGATCCTGTGCCAGTTTTAATAGATGAATTACAAAAATTTCGGAATTATTCTTTATCTAAATAATATTCGATTCCAATTAATTTTGTATAGGTTTATATTTAAGTAATACAGTATCCTCACCTATTCTTTCCATCGTTTTCAGATGTAGATCAATTTTGCTACTTCCATTAAATAATGGCTTACCTTTTCCAAATAGCTGACTTTCAACTGTGATCCAAAACTCATCAATTAAATTATTATTAATCATATCAGTATAAATTTCAGAACCACCCAGTACTGCACAATTTTGATATCCATCAGCCTTGAGTTGAGCAATCGCCTTTTTGGGCGATAAACCAGTAAATTCAAGTTTACCAGCAATTCCTTCCTTTAAATATGTTTCTGGCCTTCTAGTTAACACCAATCTTTTTCGACTTAATGTCAGATTGGTCAAAATAAAACTCTTGGCGGATTCAAAAGTAACACGCCCCATAATACTGCAATCAAATTGAGCTAAAGCTTTTTTAAAAAAATCCTGATCATCAGCTGATGCAAACATAGTTCCTTCGGTATCACCACAGGTAATAAATCCATCCAACGAAACAACTGCGATAAGAATTGTCTTCATGGAGTTTGTATTAAATGGTATTAATGTATCTGGTCAATTTTAGAGAAATTGTCATTTTCATTAATGTGCTTTAGTACTACGTCAGAATATCATAGTAATTTTTTTTCTCAACAAGCTTAATCATCATCCTAATATTAATCCTGATCCAATCCGAATTAACAACTGCTCCTAGGAATCTTGGCAATGGGACTAGCTTACTACCGACGACGTTCAGGAAATAAATTAGGGACTAAGAAATAGTTAAATCATATTGACTCTACTCATGGTTTGTACAATTGTACTGATTATGAATACTAATAAAGTCCTGGTAGATGCATCTGCGGTTTTGGCTATAATACTGAACGAACCGGAAAAGGATCAAATTATACACAACACAAAAGGAAAAGTAATATTATCAGTAGGATGTTTGTCATGGGAAATTGGTAACGCTTTTTCTGCTATGTTAAAACAAAAAAAGCTTAGCTTTTCAGATGTTAAGAATGGATTGGCTATATTTTCTCAAATACCATGGGAAATGATTAAGGAAAATTTGATCAAGGCATTAGATCTTTGCCAGAAGCATAATATACATGCATATGATTCGTATTATCTGGAGGCTGCAAGTAGAAATAATTTGGTATTACTTAGCCTTGATGAGCACATGAACAGTATTGCTAAAATTGAGAACATAAAACTATTGGAGGTTTAACTATGGAAGTATTTACATATAGTGATGCTAGACAACGTTTTTCATCTTTACTGAAACAAGCACAAGTTGACGGAAAAGTACTGATAAAAAGAAGAGATGGCCAAATTTTTGCCGTTACACCTGAAGAACAAAAGCAGTCTCCACTAGATTTAGAAGGAATTAATACAAATGTCACAACTAAAGATATCGTCAATGTTCTCAGAAAAACAAGAGAAAGATCCAGATAATTTTTAGCGATTAGTTTTATATTACTATTGCTTCGCTTTGAAAATAATTCCCTCTCATTAATTTTAAATACTAACAATCTAGCTTAGCTAATAATTAGTGAGTTGTACAGCCCAAACCTAATTACAATATACCTACATATGAAAAAACATTTTGCGATTTACATTCATTGTTTAAAATTTCAGATTCTATTCTGATATATTATGACAACTGTTAACACAAATATTTACCCGGAATTTACCAGAATGTTGGGAAGGGAAGAAAAAGAAAAATTTCTCAATCAGCATGGTCTGGTTATCTGGCTTTATGGGCTCTCCGGTTCCGGGAAAAGCACGATCGCCAATAGTCTGGAAAGACGGCTGGCAAGCGAATCAATTTTTACTAAAATTCTGGACGGCGATAATATCAGATCGCGGATTAATAGTGATTTGGGGTTTTCTGATGAGGATCGGGTTGAAAATATTAGGCGGGTTTCCGAAATTGCCAGATTGTTTTATGAAACAGGTATTGTGACTTTAACATCCTTCATCACACCCAATGACAATTTACGGTCACAGGCTAAAAAAATTATTGGTGCAGAAAATTTTATAGAAGTTTTTGTAAAATGTTCCTTTGAAGTCTGCATGCAACGCGATGTTAAAGGGCTATACGCCAAAGCTAATGATGGAAATGTGAAAAATTTTACTGGCAAGGACTCAGGTTTTGAGGAACCGGCAGACCCAGATATAGTCTTGAATACTGAGATTGAGAGCCTGGAAGAATCAGTTGATAAACTTTATTCTTTCATCAAACCTAAAATTCAATATAACGCATAAGTTTATTCATTATTAAAATAGAATTTGACAAATAGCCCTAAATATTAGTCGTTCGTTTCCTTTTTTTAAACAATGCAACATCAATCATATTCAGTAGATCATCTACACCATTTAGAATCAGAAGCTATTTTTATACTTCGGGAGACGGCTGCCCAGTTTCATAATCCAGTCATACTGTTTTCCGGTGGCAAGGATTCAATAGTTGTTGCTCGTCTCGCTCAAAAAGCATTTTGGCCGGCAAAGCTACCTTTTCCGTTGGTTCATATTGATACTGGTCATAATTTTGCTGAGACAATTGAGTTTCGAGATATGCTGGTAAAAAAACTCAATGCTGATTTGAAAGTGGGCTCTGTCCAAGAGTCGATCGATAAGGGAAGAGCAGTTGAGGAAAAAGGCATAAATGCCAGTAGAAATATGTTACAGACTGTTACTTTGCTGGACACCCTTGAAAATTTAAAAATCGACGCAGCAATAGGCGGTGCACGTCGTGATGAAGAAAAAGCCCGCGCCAAAGAACGTTTCTTTTCACACCGCGATGAATTCGGGCAATGGGATCCTAAAAACCAAAGACCCGAGCTATGGAATCTATTCAATGGCAGAAAAAACATGGGCGAACATTTCCGTGTATTTCCATTGAGCAATTGGACAGAGATGGATGTTTGGCAATATATCAAGAGAGAAGAGCTCGACCTGCCTACTATATATTTTTCACACGAAAGAGATGTCATTATTCGCAATGGAGTCCATTTAGCAGTTACAGATTTTATAACAGTTCAACCCGATGAAAAAGTGCAGAAAAAAACAGTCAGATTTAGGACTGTCGGTGATGCAACTTGTACAGGTGCAGTAGAATCTGTTGCTTCTACACTGGATCATATAATTGCCGAAGTTGCGGCAGCTCGTCAAACAGAACGTGGCACAAGAGCAGATGATAAACGATCTGAAACAGCGATGGAGGATCGCAAAAAGGAAGGGTATTTCTAAAATGAGTGAATATTCTAAAATGGATTTACTGCGGTTTACAACAGCCGGTAGTGTTGATGACGGGAAGAGCACGTTAATCGGCCGTCTCATGTTCGACACAAAAACTATTTTTGAGGATCAGTTGGAAGCAATTGAAGAATCCAGCAGAAAAAAAGGAGATGAAAATATAAATTTGGCTCTGTTAACAGATGGGCTAAAAGCTGAACGTGAACAGGGAATAACAATCGATGTTGCCTATCGCTATTTTGCAACACCAAAACGTAAATTTATCATAGCAGATACACCTGGGCACATTCAATATACCAGAAACATGGTCACAGGTGCTTCAACAGCAAATCTGGCAATTATTTTAATTGATGCCAGAAAAGGTGTTTTAGAACAAACGAGTAGACACGCATTTATTGCGTCACTACTGCGCCTGCAACATGTGGTCATCTGCGTCAATAAAATGGATTTAGTTGATTACGATGAAAAAATATTTGACGAAATAGTCGATGACTTCACAAATTTTGCTTCTCGTCTTGATATAGCAGATGTAACATTTATTCCTATCAGTGCATTGCACGGTGACAATGTTGTCGATAGATCAGATAATATGCCATGGTATAAAGGGTCTAGCCTACTCTATCATTTGGAACATGTTCATATAGGGCCGGACACAAACCATGTCGATTCACGCTTCCCGGTACAATGGGTGATCAGACCGCAATCAGATAAATATCATGATTTCAGAGGATATGCAGGACGAATTGCTAGCGGTGTCTTTAAACCGGGTGACGATGTAAATATTTTGCCATCCGGATTTTCAACTAAAATTAAAAAAATTCACTCATTAGACGGAGAGTTAAGTGAAGCATTTTACCCGCATTCTGTCGCACTCACATTAGAGGATGAAATAGATATCAGTCGTGGGGACATGATAGTTAAATCTCAAAACCAACCCAACGTTGGTCAGGACATTGATCTGATGATTTGTTGGTTTTCTGATAAAACCAAACTACAGCCAAGAAATAAATATATCGTAAAGCACACATCAAAAGAAGTTAAAGCCATAGTAACTGAAGTTTGTTATAAAGTTAATATCAACACACTTCACAAAATTGAAAACGACACCACTTTTGAGCTTAATGAAATTGGCAGAATAAAACTCAGAGTTTCCAGCCCACTATTCTATGACAGCTATACACGAAACAGAAATACGGGTAGTGTGATTCTTATTGATGAATTCACCAACGAAACTGTCGCTGCCGGCATGATACGTTAGTAAATAAGCTTTTCCGTTTATACATATCTTTAGACAAGAAATTTGCAGCAGTTAAAGGCATTCATCTAGTATTATACTCACACAAAGTCTTTATAGCATTTGCAATAATAAATTTTCAACCATGAAAGTTGGGGTACTTATCAAACAACTTTTTGACTGTAAAACAATATATTTACAAATGTTTTGGCAAACATAAATCCTCCCCAATTTCAGAAATATCCAAAGGCAAATACTATAATACCTGACTTTGTAATCATAAATCTAAGTGACAATAAATCTAAAAATTCAATACTTTAAAATAATTATTAAACTACTATTTGCTTTTTATCTAATAACTTTCAATATCATAGAAAATTTCAAAATATTTTTAGTTTGAGCATGAAAACAATATCAAATATTAACAAGCTTTTCATCATTCCTAAAAGTCTACTGAAAAAATATCTTATAGAAACACTCTCTTAATAAAATTAATGAGTGAAATGGACAAATTGACAAAAGAACAAAGAAAAAAAAATATGCAGGCTGTAAAAAGTAAAGGCTCATTAATTGAAACTTTACTTGCAAAAAAACTTTGGGAAAAAGGTTATAGATACAGAAAAAATAACAAAACGGTTTATGGCAAACCTGATTTAACATTCAAAAAATACAAAATTGCTGTTTTCGTTGACGGTGATTTTTGGCACGGAAGGAATTGGGAAACAAAAAAATTTGACCACAAAAGCAATCAAGAATTTTGGCACACAAAAATTGAAAAAAATATAAGAAGAGATAAAAAAGTTAATACTCATTTAGCAAAAGATGGTTGGAATGTTATCAGGTTTTGGGGTAGTGAAATAGAAAATGAATTGATTTCTTGTGTTCAAATAATTGAACAAAAAATAAATGATTCAAAAAGAAAAATGGAATTTAAAGAATTCTATAAAAATGATCTAAAAATAAAAACTGCAGGCACCACTGAGCATGGGGAAGCTGCATTTACTCATTATTTAAAAAATCACCAAAATGGTGTTTCAAAGTTCTTTAAAAAAGAAGCACTTAAGCACGTAAAATGCTCAATTAATTATAAATTTACAGAGGAAGATATTACAATGAAAGTTGCAGAGGAAGCCTTGCAATATATGCTTTTTGATTTCAAAAAAAATGTTCCATTTCCTGACCCGATTAATCCAAAATTCAAATTTATTGACTTATTTGCAGGAATTGGGGGATTTAGAATTGCATTTCAAGGTTTAAATGGTAAATGTGTTTACACCAGTGAATTGGATGAACAAGCAAAAAAGACTTACCAAGCCAATTTTGGTGAAGTTCCATTTGGAGATATAACTAAGGAAAATACTAAGAAATTTATTCCGAATGACTTTGACATTCTATGTGCAGGATTTCCATGCCAAGCTTTTTCTATTGCAGGTAAAAGAGGCGGGTTTGAAGATATAAGAGGTACATTATTTTTTGAAGTTGCAGAAATTATCAAAAGAAAAAAGCCAAAGGCTATTTTTCTTGAAAACGTAAAAGGATTATTCAATCACGATAAAGGAAAAACGATACAAACGATTTTGAGTGTATTAAGAAATGATCTCGATTATTTTGTACCTGACCCTAAAATAATAAACGCTAAACATTATGGAGTCCCTCAAAATAGAGAACGAGTTTTTATAGTAGGTTTTAGAAAGAATTTAGGGATTACAGAATTTGAGTATCCTAAATCTATCAAAAGAAATGTAAGATTTAAAGATGTTAAAGAGAAGGAGGTTGTATCAGTAAAATATTATTTATCGAATAGATATTTAAACACTCTCATAAAACACAAAAAGCGTCATGAAAACAAAGGTAATGGATTTGGATACGAAATAATTTCAGACAACAATATCGCAAATGCTGTTGTCTGTGGTGGCATGGGTAGAGAAAGAAATTTAGTGTATGATGATCGATTAGAAGATTTTACACCAATAACTCATATACAGGGGAAAGTAAATCGAAAAGGTATTAGAAAAATGACCCCGAGAGAATGGGCAAGACTTCAAGGCTTTCCTGACAAATTTTTAATACCTGTCGCTGATGCATCAGCTTACAAACAATTTGGAAATTCAGTTGCTATTCCTGCTATTAAAGCAACTGCAAATGAAATTATTAAAAGGATATTAAAATAACGTGATAACTGGAAATAAAGGCGAGTGGAGTGAAATCTATACACTATTTAAATTAATTGCAGACAAAAAATTATATGCTGGTGATAGTGATCTGAATAAAATTGAAAATTTAATTTTCCCTATCATAAAAATACTTCGAGCCGAATCCGACGGAACTTATGAATATTTTTATCATAATAATTTAGTAATTATAACAGGTAGTGAAGAAAAATTCAAAATACCTATAATCCAATTTCAAGAGCAGGCATCAACTTTACTAACTGCCTTAAAAACATCAACGAATACTACTTTTTCATTACCTCAAATAGAATCTTTTTTAAATTCTTTCAATTGTCATTCACTCAAAGCAAGATCGTCTGTTAAAAGTGATATCCGTATAGTAATTCACGATCAGAGAACTGGGACTAATCCTGAATTAGGATTCAGTATAAAATCACAGCTTGGTAGTGCATCCACTCTATTAAATGCGGGTAAAACAACAAATTTTATTTTTAATATTGAAAACACAACTTTCAAAGATATTGAAATTGAAGAAATAAACTCGATTGGTGGTCGTAGTAAAATAAAGGATCGGATTGAAAAAATAATTGAAAAATCCGGTAAACTAACATTTACTAAAACTGAAAGTTCAGTATTTGGTAACAACCTAGTCATAATAGATAGCTTGCTGCCTAATATTCTTTCAAAAATTATTTATCGTTTTTTTTGTTCTAAACTTTCTAATGTAAAAGATTTGGTTACTGAAATAACTGAATCAAATCCACTCGAGTATGATTCAGAAACAAATCATCCATTTTATACATACAAAATTAAAAGGTTTTTAGCTGATATAGCCTTGGGGATGATGCCTTCAAAGGTTTGGACTGGCGAATTTGATGCAACAGGTGGTTATTTAGTAGTGAAAGAAGATGGCGATATTTTATGTTATCATATCTACAACAAAAATGAGTTTGAGGATTATTTATTCAACAACACAAAACTTGAAACAGCAAGCAGCTCAAAACATCATTTTGGAAAGATTTACAATGAAAACGGTAAGACGTTTTTTAAGTTAAACTTACAAATAAGATTTATAAAATGATATCACTCAATAGTAGATTCGAAGCTTTTCCGTTTTATTCTTGAAAAAACATTCAGTCACTTTAAATTAGGGCGATGGATTCAATACCCGGAGAGAACCAGGCAATCGACATCGACAAGACGTTAGGGCCGTTTAGTGTCCGAATGGAGCATTCTCTTTTGCCTGAAGATTTTGAAGGTAAAGCCCCAAAGGGCCCATATACTCTTGAAAAATTCACATTTAGAGATATTCCCTATCATGATCGGTCTTCAGACTGGCAACCACCGTACTGGGATGAATTGCGCCAAATCGCCTTGAGCTACTGGATGGGTTCTGAATTTGAAGTTGCCCTTATCAGAAGAGATATTAACCTAGACAGTTCTGATCCAACCACTATGATCTTACACGTCTATGATCAAAGAACTGACAAAACTATTAACTTGGTCTGTGGTGGTGAATGGGATGATATAAACTGCTGGCATTACGTTGAAACCCAGACAAATTATATCCAACTCATATCTTTTTTATTAACTTTTTATAACGGTATAATTTTTGACGATAATGTTGACAAGGTAAGTCGAATCTATTTTCAAAATCCACTCTCTCGTCCTATTGGAGACACATTAAAAATTAATCGTGGAGTTGGCGGAAAAGTAGTCTTTAAAAAGGAGGATCACTGGACAGCTAAGTTAGATAAATTTTACTCTAAATCTGTAAAGCGGAAAAAAGGGAAGTATATTTAACTTTTATAGTAGGTATTTTATTACTTCAAAAAAATTATTAGATCTATGAATCCTGCTGCTCATCTGCTAATTGATGGATATAATGTCATTCATCAATGGTCAGAGTTAAAAGAATTAAATGACCGAAATATTGAAACTGCACGCAGTCAACTCATCGAAAAAGTTCAAATAATTCATGACTTTGAAGGCATTCGAACTACCTTAGTCTTTGATGGAAAAGGGAGTGAAGTTAGTATTGAACGACCGTATATCGATCTGACATTCTCAACTGTATTCACACCCTCATCAATGACAGCTGACGATCTTATGGAGCAAATGATAAATAAATCTAAATTCCCGAATGAAATTATAGTAGTCAGCCATGATAATTTATTATGTGAGACATCATCTGCAATTGGAGCCCAAACGATGTCTCCTGAGTATTTAAAAAACTGGGTATCTAATTGTGAAAAACGACAGACGGATTTTTTAGTAAGATATAATAAAAAGCAAAATATGTAGTATTGATAGAATGATAAATCATACACAGAAATTGTCATTTCTTGACTCGATAAAAATAGTATGAGATCAGCATTTTTTATTTTTTCGCTTGTAACTGATCATTTCAAAACATGGATGAACAGGATATACAGGATATGGAATTTAAAAATAATCCTGTCCATCCTGTTCATCCATGTAAATTTATTTGGTAGATACTATAAACCGGGAGGAATTTGAACCCCTATTTTTACATCCGTATAGTCAGACTACAATCCAGTAGAATGACTTTAGCTAAGAGTTAAAAAATTAGTTGCTGATTTTAGCTACGAATTCAACGGAATGGGGGCATAGAAATTTGACGTTCTATGGAACACCAATGCTTTAAAGATCAAAGACAAGACAGAGGGTCGTTTTGATTAATTTCAAATATCGTCTCTCAAGCACGCCTTGCTTATTCTCAATACGCGATATATCAACAACACGTGCTTGTTTCAGATTGATATGACGATCTTTATCAAGCCCGTTTCCTTTAGTTGGACTTAAATTGACTGCAAAGGGCCAGTTTTTATGACCGGGAAGAATAGGAGCGACAATAACAGTTCTAGTTTCTCTATTGACCAAATTAGATTGTAATATCAGGCAAGGGCGTTTTTTTCTGGTTTCCGCGCCGCGTGTTGGTTCCAGATTAACCCAATAGATTTCTAACTGCTTATACATTTATTAAGTTAATCCGTCCGTCAAAGTTTCATCCCAAACAGCCAGCTCTTCGTGATAGGCTTGATCTTGCGCTTCTTCCTGATTGGCCTTTAAGACAGCCTCATCCAAAGTAACCTGTTTTTTCTTTTTCAAAAGCGTATTTATGTATGCACTTTTATTGCTTCCGCCCTCAGTCATTAAAAAACCATAGGCTTCATCATCCAGTGTAATTGTAGTCCTATTCGTCATATGATATCATCAATTGTCATACAAACTAATCATATAAACTTGTATGATGCAATAGCGTTTTAATAATTTTTCCCGAAAATAATCTGAACAGGATAAAGAATTAAAAAAAATCCTGTCCATCATGTTCATGCATGTAAATTGATATTATGTGAAATTTCCTCCTAATTTTTCACGATAATTTTTGTTTTAAAACAAAAAACCCCGGCATCGAAATACCAGGGTTTTTAAATTAGTTATGGAATTGTAAATCCGATTCAATTATTCTTTGTCCTGGTTTTATTTCCGGGACGGCGGCGATAGTAAGCGAGGCCGAGAGAGCACCGAGGCCAAGTGCAGCGGCGTATTCTGATGGTTCAGGGACTACGGTAATCGATGTACCCGGTGTATCATCAAAAAATCCATTACCTAAAAAGGTTAAGGTTTTAGTAGAGGCAACCCACGAGACGTGCATATAGCCGAATTCGCCATCACCGTTTCTAAAGCCAATAGCCCCACTAGGCCGGTCAACTGTCCATTCTCCTAGATTCCCTCCTAAATTGCCTTTACTAATGTATACAGCAGTGTTGGTGAGAGGGTGGAGATTAGTAATATCGACGGAATCACCGGGAGCAAAATACTTTAAAGTCCTAAACCCCGATTGGAAAGCGGAATAATGAAAAAACGTATTGTTTTGGACGTCCATGCGTACAACTGCTCCAGTAGCACCTCCAGTATAACCGAGAAAAAACAGTTTGCCTGATGATGCCGCTGTTTGGGTGATGTCTAGGGTTTCACTAATACCAAGCGATCCGGAGCCATCGGCTATAATAGTTTCTCCGTTAGTAAACGTTCCAACGTCAAGAGCCGTTATATTGGCCGAGCAAATCAGCGATTGACCTAAGATACCTGCAACAACCGCCAGACTCTGTGCCCCCAGCGAATATTTATGCAATCTGTTATTAATAACCGTGGTTGTTAGAATTTGAAATAAGTTCAGTTTTAAAATTAAAACACGACTTACAGGATATTTTATTTTTTTAATCCTGATATCCTGTCTGAAAAATATTTTTGGATGGGATGATTTAACGGTTTGGCTGTAAGGGCAGTCGGCATTAAATTTCTTGAATTGTGTTGTTAAGAAAACGATGCTTTAAAAAATTAAAATGTGTATACTCAAGAAATAGGTGTGAATGTCAATAGAAAGTGAATAATTAACTTCGAGACAAAAAATAGCCACTCTGCATTCTCAAATTTGCAATGACGGCTTAACTATTGAGATATTCCAGCTTAATGGCCGGCCTTGTCAGAAGTAGGAGCATCCACACTCTATAGAAGCTACGCTTCAAATATATAGCGATTGCCATAAATGTTTGGATTAAACTAAAAAAATTAATCATGGATCGCCGCGTCGCTCCGCTCCTCGCGATGACATATAAAACAAAATTGTCATTGCGAGACTTGTGTAAACAAGGTGTGGCAATCTATCTGACTAACCATTCCTCAATTGTTGTTCTACTGACATATCATTAGTAACTTGCAGTAAACGAAAACATTTATGGCAATCGCTATATATTTGATCTTTGAAAGTTCTTATGACTACTGAATAGTGAATGACCATTGATACCTTGACTCGATCTATAAAGTATCTGAAATATTTTTCTTCATTAAAAATAATTCTCCCAATTATGAATACTGAATGCGTTGCTGAAATTAATGGCATATATGGTCCAATTACTGTACCCGAATTATTGATTCAAAAAATTTGGCGGCAGTTAGACTTCATTACCACAAAGTTAAAAACGCAAAATGGTGCGTCACTTGAAATTATCTATCCGGGGAAACATAATTTGTTGGAAGGTCCGGATTTCAAAAACGCCATTATCTTAATAAACGATAAAAAAATAATTGGTGATGTAGAAATCCACTTTTACGAACAAGACTGGATTAGCCATGGGCATTATAAAAATCCTGAATTCAATAACGTTGTGCTTCATGTTGTTCTGTTTCCTTCTCGATATGATAGAGCTTCGATTGTTAAGCAAAATGAGGAAATAGCAGAAACGTTTATTATGCTACCGTTTCTTTGGCAAGGCATAGAAGATTACATGATCGACGATTCATTAAGATCGTTTGACAACCTTAACACAGATAATCCAATTATTAAGTTAGGTAAATTATCCCTTGATAAAAGGCGAATTATTTTAAATCAAAAATCCTATCTCAGATGGCAGCAAAAAATTAAAAATATAAAAACTCGCCTCGACAAATATGGCTGGGCAGAAACCTGTCATCAACTAATTATGGAAGTGTTGGGCTATAACCGAAATAGATCTGCAATGGCTACACTAGCTATTAAACATCCAATCTCTAATTATGATTTAGTTTCGTTGACTGCAGAAAATTTATACAATGAACAACAATGTCTATGGAAACTTTCAGGAGTAAGACCTGCAAATCATCCTTTTATAAGACTCAGTCAATATAGACAAATTTTAAAACATAACAGTAGTTGGCCAGAAAAACTTAAGTCGCAAATTAAGTTATTTGAGACAGATTGCACAAACGTAAAAACCAGAGATTTTCGCAAGCTAACAAATATGAAATATATTAGAAATTGTGTAAGCGAAATAATTTTCAACAATGCAATACCAGGCAACAGACTAGACACAATATTTGTGGATGCTATTTTAGCTCTATTAACATGTTACAGCAAAACAGATTTATATCATTATTGGTATCACTGGTACAGTGGTGACTGCTCGGATACCATTAAAATATCAATCAAGGAAATCGATGTGTCAGACGGCAAAGAGTATCCGTACTGCAATGGAATTCAACAAGGTGCACTACAATTATTTATTGAAAATAAGTTTTAATAGTTATAGGTAATAGATTAATTTTCTGCTTTTTTAAAATCTACCTTGCCTATTAGTATTATTTTAATGGTACGCTATTGATTTGATACATTTATGTGGTAATAGCTGACTATAATTATTTGTCATGAATATCCCTGCTATCCAAAATTACTTTCTATTAATTTCATACCTACGAAAATTTTTTATTTAAAATTTTATGTTGCCCCAAAATAAAAAGTTAACTGTTCCAATTGATAATGAAAATTATGTAAGAACAAATGCCTTCAGTATATTTCGGTTTATTATCGGATTTGTACTAACTTTATTAGTTTTAATAATCTCATTTGATATATGGTCGATAGCTAATAAAAATTTATTACAATTGTTATTAGCTACACCCGTCGTCTTTTTGATCGGGGTTCCCTGTATTAAAGATTCTCTAAATGGTCTGCTAAAATTTCGGATTAAGCTAAGTTTTCTGGTTACACTGAGCTCTTTTACTGCATATTTCAGCAGCATTATCAGTTTCCTTAATCCAGAATTTATGTCAAAGAGTGGCTTAGCCAATAACGTATATTTCGATGTCGCATCAATTATTATGATGATCTATTATTGTGGTAAGATTCTTGAGGAATATTTCGATTTTAAAAATAATAATAAAATTAATAATTTCAAAAAATTAATTCCTAAAACTGCACGATTATTAGTAAATGGAAATGAGACAATAATCAGTGCATTAGAATTGGGAACCGGATCAGAATTTAATATTGAGATAGATGAAATCATTCCGGTAGATGGAATGGTTATCGATGGAATTACCGATATTGATGAATCAATTATTTCCGGAAAAAGTGAACCCGTTAGAAAAAAAGTAGGTGATCGAATCATTGCTGGAAGTATAAATAAATCCAGTAAAATTCAAGCGCGTGCCAATTGTGACGGCAATGAAACACTTCTCAACCAAATAGTTAGTCTTGTTGAGAAAAAACAGCAGAGAAAATTATCTATCTCTCGACTGATTGATAGTGTAGCATTTACTTATTTCATAATGGTTATTATTATCACAATTGGACTCTATATATACTGGTCAAAAACAGCCTCTATCACTAATTCTATCGGGACCATAAGTAATTTGATATCGTTATTCATTATTTTAAGTCCATGTGCATTATTATTAGCAGTAATGTTTCCAATATCTATCGCTAACCTCACATGTTTAAAAGCCGGGATAATAATTCGTTCGATAGATAGTTTTAGAAAAGCCAATAAATTAAAGGCAATTGCTTTTGATAAATCAGGCACACTGACAATGGGCAAACCATCTGTAATAAAGATATTACCTATAGGGTTATATTCAGAAGAAAGACTCATACGATTAGCTGCAAGCGCGGAAATTCACTCAGACCATCCTATTGCAACTGCAATTAAAAATAAGGCAGAATCAAAAGGCATTCAAATAGATGAACCTGACTACTTTTTTATCCATGATAGCTATGGAATTGAAGCTACGTTAGATAATAAAAAAATTTTAGTGGGCAACTTAAAATTAATGGAAGAATTTGATATCGACATCAGTCCTATTGAAGAAAGTTTAGATGAATATACTAAAAAAGGAAATACACCGGCAATTGTTGCAGTTAACGGAAGAATTGCAGGTTTAATAAATTTAGCTGATCGTATTAAACCCGATACAAACTCAGCAATTCAACAGTTAAAAAAGTTAAAGCTTACTTTAATCATGATGACAGGCGAAAATGAAGTTGTATCATCAGGAATAGCCACACAATTAGGAATAGATGCAATTATGGCAGAAGTACAAGCTGAAGAAAAATTGAATGCTATTGAATCCATTCAAAATGAAGAAAAAATTATTGGTATGGTGGGAAGTAACTTTTATGATGCTCAAGCAATTGCAAAATCAGTTGTAGGATTTGTCATTCAAAGTAATTCAACAATAACACAGGAATCCGGTGATTTCTCACTTCAAAAACATGGACTGGAAGGTGTGGCAAAAGCAATAAGCATATCACGAAAAACTATGCGTGCTATCAGACAAAATGTTATACTTTCCGTAATATTTAATTTGTTATGCATTCCATTTCTGTTGGGATTCATCAATTTACCCAATATACAATTCAATCCTGGATTTGCACTTTATGTCTATGGCATAAGTTGTGTAGCAATTTTGTTAAACAGTTTTCGACTGGTAAAAATTTAAAATCAAACAATTGAGCAAAAAACCAAAAAGATTTATCACTTATGGTTGCAAAGCCTCGTTCACCTCGCTGCTACAATATAATTACTGCTCAAAAATTGCAGTAAACTGAACCTGCTAAAACTTATAACCAAAATTCAAAAATAAGCGCTCTTGATTTTTAATGATTCCTTGTGATACTACGTTATCATAATCTATTTCCCAATTGAGATTCAGACTCAATGACTTTGAAATCCGTGTTTTCAATTTAGCTGAAAGATCTGCAGTTAAAAAATTTTTTGATTGTGGATCATATGAAAAATCAAATTCTTCGTGAAACGATATTCTTTTGCTGATTTTGTAGTGAAAATCTTGAAAAAGTGTAGCCAAATAATCCCATCTGTTACTTATACCGGGCTTCTCCTGGAATTTTAAAGTGATTGATGGAGTTATTGCAGCCCTCATCTTTTCACTTTTAAAAATACGCCAACCGAGACCTAGACTTTGTCGGAATTCATTATCGATGTTTTTTACTAAATCTTTTTTATAGCGTGAATTAGATTCTAAAAAAATATTACTGTCTAAACTAAACCGACCCTTGAATGAGGATTTATAACTGTCATTACTTTTACTTCGATTGCCTTTAACATCAATCTGTTTGCCATAATTATATCCCAACTTAAACTTATATTCCCTTTCAGGTTTTTTAATTTTACTCTCAAATTTAATAGAAATATCTTCCTTGTCTGTTTGATTATTCTGAAATTTAAAGCCAACACTGATTTTAGATTTCCAATTTTTAAACGGCCTAACCCTGTCAACTGTTTTGAAAAATGCATTATTCTTCCAATTAATTTTATCAGCTAATTCTTTTGACGGAATTTCCGATGCTGGATTTTCAATCTGTTGCTTCGAATTATTTTCACTTTTGTTGTCAGGTTTTAATTCAGTTATTTGAACTGCATTTTTTACTTTTGATTTTTTAGACTTCGCAACAATAACTATAGCATCATCCTCTTTAACTTTAACTTCACCGATTAAGTCAGCTTCAAAAATTATTTTTCCCTCGACCACTTTGATAAATTTACCGCTTAACTTATCTCCATTATTAAATCGTAGTTGATCTGCATGCAACTTCGGACAATTTGTACAGAGTAATATCAGTAGAAATAATATTCCAGAAATCGCCTTAAACTTTGTCAGATAGTAATCTGTTGAACTGAAGCTCTGTTTTGCCAAGTAAAAATCCATTATTTTGGGGCAGAGTAATTCAGTTTTATATTTGTTTCAAATTTTTGTTTCAAAAAATAAAACATAAAATAGACATTTTGATTAATTTCGAATTAAGATGCTATTGAAAATACAAACTCCAACCAGCACAAACACGGAGAGGTGACAGAGTGGCCGAATGTGTTCGACTCGAAATCGAATGTGCCCCACAAGGGCACCGGGGGTTCAAATCCCTCCCTCACCGCCATTTCCCCCCATAAGGGGGGAAAGAGGCCCCTTCGGGGCCTCGCCGCCAGAGGCGGCAGGCGGATTCCCCTGGTCGCACCAGAGGTGCGACGGCGCCGCCCCTACGGGGCGACGCTGGACAGCCCACGGGAACGGAGGGGCACCGCGGTTCCTTGTGTGACACGTCCCTTGGGGCACCGGCGGTTGGTTTCATCATCTATGCGGAGAGGTGTCTGAGTGGCTGAAGGAGCACGCTTGGAAAGCGTGTGTGTGGGTAACTGCACCGAGGGTTCGAATCCCTCTCTCTCCGCCATTCACCCACCGACTCCTCGGAGACGGCGGACGTTGGCGACAATTGGATACGTTGGATGGGCCCGGCAGTGGGCCCGGTCCCACGCGATGGATCGTGGTCGAACCGGGTCAGGCCGGGAACGGAGCAGCCCTAAGGTCAACGATTCAAGCGCGAGGTGCCCGGGTCCTCTGGCGGGCCCATCCCTTTTGACCCAGGGGAGTCACGGAGGAGGCGGTCGCGCTGGAGTCGGTCACACCGTGACGCGTGAGCTGTCCGCCTGAGAGGCGGGGGTTACACCCAGGGACGTTGTGATCTTGTCACCTTGTGGCATGACGCACGGGAGATTGGGATTCGTCCGCCTGAGAGGCGGGGGTCACACCTAGGGACATGGGGGACATACGGTGCCAGGCACTGTTCAGTACCTGGCCCAGTCTGTGCGGGGGTGGCAAGAGGCGTCGGGGGAGGGGGGCGGTCCGCCGGGGAGGCCGGGGTCGGACTCGGACGGGAGGATCGCGTGGGGCGGG